>JALZNU010000264.1 GCA_030857495.1 Actinomycetota bacterium
TTGCCGACCATCCCGCCGAACCAGCGGCACTGGTCGCGCATGTGGACGCGGTCGTCCCCGACGTAGGCGGGAGCCGCGACGCAGATCGTGATCGCGTCGGGGTCCCGTCCCACGTCGGCCGCCGCTTCACGAACTGCCTTGACCGTCCACTCGACGATCTGTGGATCGGCGAGCTGGAGGATGAACCCGTCGCCCACCTCGCCGGTGAGCGCGAGCGCCTTCGGGCCGTACGCCGCCACCCACACCTCGAGCTCGCTGCGCGATGCCCACGGCAGAGTGAGCGTCGAGTCCCGGTAGTCGACGCTGCGGCCGTTGGCGAGCTCGCGGATCACGTGCACCGCCTCTCGCAGCGTCTCGAGCGTCGTCGGCTTGCCGTTCGTGACCCGCACCGCCGAGTCACCGCGCCCGATGCCGCACACCGTGCGGTTGCCGTACATCTCGTTGAGGGTGGCGAACAGGCTCGCCGTCACGGTCCAGTCCCGCGTCGCCGGGTTGGTCACCATCGGGCCGACGACGACATTGCGCGTCTGCTCGAGGATCTGGCTGTAGATGACGAACGGCTCCTGCCAGAGGATGTGGCTGTCGAACGTCCAGACGTGGCTGAACCCGTAGGCGTCCGCCCGTCGTGCGAGCTCGATCACCCGCGCCGACGGCGGCGTCGTCTGCAGGACTAACCCGATCTGCATGTCCCGGCTCACCGTCCGCTTCGCTTCCGGCTCGCCGGGATGTGACTCGTCGCTGGCGCTTCCCTCGTCACCTGACCGCAATAGCTCACGTGCTCGGGGGCCGAACCTTCACGCCCATGGGTGTCATCGTTCATCCAGCCCTTTACCTATTCTGCGGGAAGCCCAGGTCTACTGCGCTGGTTCTCGGGTCGGGCCAGCGGGAGGTGACGACCTTTGCTCGCGTGTAGAAGTTGATCCCCTCCGGGCCGTACATGTGGTTGTCGCCGAAGAGGCTCGCTTTCCAGCCACCGAAGCTGTAGTAACTGACCGGCACCGGGATCGGCACGTTGATGCCGACCATGCCGACGTTGACGTCGAACTGGAACTCCCTCGCGACGCCGCCGTCGCGGGTGAACAGGGCGACGCCGTTGCCATAGGGGTTGGCGTTGATCAGCTCGAGGCCGTCGTCATAGCTCTCGACGCGCACCACCGAGAGCACCGGTCCGAAGATCTCGTCGTCGTATGCCTCCATTCCCGGCGCGACCTTGTCGAGCAGCGACGGATTGAGGAAGAAGCCATCCCCATTGCCGCCGTCGCCGCCGTCACGTCCGTCGACGACGACCTCCGCGCCGGCACCGCTCGCCCGCTCGACGTAGCCGGCGACCCGGTCACGGTGCTCGCCGGTGATCAGCGGGCCCATCTCGATGTCAGGCTCGGAACCGGGTCCGACCTTGATCGTCGCGATCCGGTCGCTGATCTTGCCGACGAGCTCGTCGGCGATGCTCTCGACGGCGACAAGCACGCTCACCGCCATGCAACGCTCGCCCGCCGAGCCGTACCCCGCAGACACCGCTGCGTCGGCGGCCATGTCGAGATCGGCGTCGGGCAGCACGAGCATGTGGTTCTTCGCCCCACCGAGCGCCTGCACCCGCTTGCCCGCTGTGGTGCCGCGCTCGTAGACGTACTTTGCGATGGGCGTCGAACCGACGAAGCTCACCGCCGCGATGTCGGGGTGGTCGAGGATGCGGTCGACCGCGACCTTGTCGCCCTGGACGACGTTGAAGCATCCTGCCGGCAGACCCGCCTTGGCGAGCAGCTCGGCCATCATCAACGACGCCGACGGATCCTTCTCGCTCGGCTTGAGCAAGAACGTGTTGCCGCAGGCGAGTGCGTTGGCGAACATCCACATCGGCACCATCGCCGGGAAGTTGAACGGTGTGATGCCGGCGACGACGCCGAGCGGCTGGCGGATCGAGTACACGTCGACGCCGGTTGCCGCCTGCTCGCTGTAGCCGCCCTTCAGGAGATGCGGGACGCCGCAGGCGAACTCGATGTTCTCGAGCCCGCGAGCGACCTCGCCCAGGGCATCGGACATCACCTTGCCGTGCTCTGCGGTGAGCAGCGAGGCGATCTCCTTGCGGTTGGCGTCGACGAGCTCGCGCATGTGGAACATCACCTCTGACCGTCGCGACAGGCTCGTTGCCCGCCACTCGGGCAGCGCCGTCAGCGCCGTCGCGACAGCGACGTCGACCTCCTCGGCGGAGGCGAGGTCGACGTCGGCACTCTGCTCACCCGTCGCGGGGTTGAACACCGGCGCCGTGCGTCCCGAGTTGCCCTCCCGGACAGCCCCGTCGATCCAGTGCGAGATTCGGTTCATGAGAGCCCTCCGGAGGACGTGAAGTCAGTCCCGACCGTTTCGGCCGGTGACGCAGTGAGCATGGAATCATGGCCGGCCGGATGCGCCGCCAGGCGCCGGCCGACACGCCGAGTGAGCGAAGCGAGCGAGGCCATCAGCAGAGGTAGTTGGAGAGATCGCGGCGGAGGAACTTGCCGTGACCCGGGCGGCCGTGGAAATGATCGTCGGCGACGACGACGGTGCCGCGGCTGAGGACGGTGTCGACCTTGCCGTCGACCTCGAAGCCCTCGTAGGCCGAATGGTCCATGTTCATGTGGTGCTTGTGGTCGACGCCGATGGTGGTGTGGCCATTGGGGTCCCAGACGACGACGTCGGCGTCGGCGCCCGGGACGATCACGCCCTTCCTCGGATGCAGGCCGAACATCCGTGCCGGTGTCGTGCAGCACGTCTCGACCCAGCGCTCGAGGCTCAGCTCGCCAGTCACGACACCTTGGTACAAGAGCTCCATGCGGTGCTCGACGCCGCCGATCCCGTTGGGGATCTTGGAGAAGTCGCCGAGACCGAGCTCCTTCTGCTCCTTCATGCAGAACGGGCAGTGGTCGGTCGACACGACGGCGAGCTCGTTCATCCTCAGGCCCTTCCACAGGTCGGCCCGATGGTGCTCGTGCTTGGAGCGCAGTGGCGTCGAGCACACCCACTTCGCCCCCTCGAAACCGGGCTGGGCGAGCTGGTCCTCGATCGAGAGGTAGAGGTACTGCGGGCACGTCTCGGCGAACACGTTGTGTCCGGCGTGGCGAGCGGCGGCGACCTCCTCGAGCGCCTCCGAGGCCGACATGTGGACGATGTAGAGCGGCACGTTGCCGGCGACCTTCGACAGCGAGATCGCACGGTGCGTCGCCTCCGCCTCGAGCTCGGCCGGCCGGGTGAACGAGTGGAACTTGGGATCGGTCTCGCCGCGAGCGAGGGCCTGTGCGACGAGCACGTCGATGGCGATGCCGTTCTCGGCATGCATCATGATCATCGCCCCGGACTCGCCGGCGTTCTGC
>JALZNU010000265.1 GCA_030857495.1 Actinomycetota bacterium
CTGAGCAAGGAAGTGTCGCTCGACGAGCCGGGCCCGTCGTTGCTCGACCGAGATCGTGACACCCATCGCCCAAGGGTCTCGCGCGCCCGCGGGCCTTGGCAAGACGACGGGCGGTACCGTCGTCGCCGTGAGACGCCGATCGGCCACACTCCTTGCGGTCACGCTGGCCGTCGCGGCTGCCGTTCCGGCGTGTGCGTCGGGCTCGAACCCGTCTGCGGAGCGGTCCGAGGTCATCGACGACACCACGGCGACCGACGTGACGGCCACGACCGACGTGACCGACTCGACCGACGTGACCGACTCGACCGACGTGACCGACTCGACCGATCCGGACACCGGGTCGCTGACATGGTCGACGTGCAGCGAGGACGACGTGCCGCCGGCTCCCGAGGGCCTTCCCACACCCGTGCCGGAGTGCTCGACCCTCTCCGTGCCGCTCGACTACGACGAGCCCGACGGCGAGCAGATCGAGCTCGCCCTCATCCGCTTCGCGGCGAAGGGCGACCGGCAGGGCGCGGTGCTCACCAACCCCGGTGGCCCCGGCGGCTCCGGCATCGAGTTCATCGCCAACGGCGGCTCGTCGCTCGTGAACGAGCTCGGCCTCTCCGACTTCGACCTCGTCGGATTCGACCCGCGGGGCGTCGATCGTTCCGGCGGGCTCGACTGCGTCGACGACGAGTGGCTCGACGAGCACACGAACCCCGACTACACGCCAGACGATCGGCGCGAGCAGCAACTGCTCGACGAAGCCCGTGCCGGCGTGTACGCGGCGTGCAAGGCGGAGTACGGCGAGTCGCTGGTGCACTACTCGACGGCGAACACGGCCCGTGACATGGACGCGATCCGCGAGGCGCTCGGCGACGAGCAGGTCTCCTACCTCGGCATCTCCTACGGCACCTACCTCGGGGCGGTGTACGCCACGCTGTTCCCGGATCGCGTCAGGGCGATGGTGCTCGACTCGTCGTACGAGCCTGTCGACGACACGGTCGAACAGCAGTACACCACCCAGCTCGTCGGCTTCGAGGGCGCCTTCGACAACTGGGCGCAATGGTGTGCCGACGACGCCGATCGGTGCCTGTTCAGCGTCGACGACGCCGACGCGGTCGAGGCGAGATGGGACGATCTGTCCGACGCGCTGGACCGCGCGCCGCTCACTGCGGAGGACGGTCGCGAGGTCAACCAGGCCACGATGCTCAACGCCACGATCGGCGCGATGTACAGCGAAGCCTCGTGGCCGGAGCTCGGAGCGTCGCTGCAGCAGGCCGAGGACGGTGATCCTGCGGGTCTGCTGCGGATGAGCGACCGGTTTGCGAGCCGCAACGCCGACGGCACGTACTCGACGATCAACGAGTCGGGACCGGTGATCCGCTGCGCCAGTGGGATCGTGCAGGAGACGCCCGACGACCCGGAGGCGATCTTCGACGAGCTGCGCGACGTGGCGCCGCGGTTCTCGCGCGATCTCCGGGCGGAGGACCTGCGCAACGGCTGCGACGAGCTGCTCGACGAGCCGGCGGAGGTCGTCGTGCCCGTCTACGACGGGGACGCCCCGATCCTCGTCACCGGCGGCGTCAACGATCCCGCCACACCATTGCGGTGGGCGGAGGAGCTGGACGAGCGGATGGGTGAATCCTCGATTTTCGTCCAGTTCAACGGCGAAGGGCACGGACAGGTGCTGTCGTCGGACTGCATCACCGAGATCGAGGGCGCCGTGCTCGCCGACCTCGAGCTGCCCGACGAGGGCACCGAGTGCGAGCCCGATCCCGAGATCGAGAAGCCCGAGTGGTGGGACGGCATCGACACGCCGGAGGGCATCTCCGACGTGAAGGTGCTGCCGGCGCTGTTGTCGGCGCTCGGTCTCTCACCGGCGACGGGCTACGGCGAGGTGCGGCTCACCGAGCTCACGGTCACCGAGGTGCAGGACGGCTACGGCGGTGGCGGGCTCGGCGAGGACTTCGTGAAGGTGGCCGAGACCGAGATCCTCACCGACGTGTACGCGACCTACTTCACCGCGCCCGACGACCTCATCTTCCTCGTGCTCGTGATGCCGCCAGCGGCGTTCGAGACCAAGGAGTTGGAGAGCGCCAGGGGCATCGTGCCCGAAGGTCAGACGGCGGTCGTGCTCGCCGCCATCTCCGCTTGAGGACGCACGGTCACCGGTCAGGGATGAAGACGAGCTTCTGTTCGAGATACTCGTCGATGCCGGTGAAGCCGCCCTCGCGCCCGAGGCCCGACTGCTTGATGCCACCGAACGGTGCCGCCGGGTTGGAGACGAGCCCGGAGTTGACGCCGACCATGCCGAACTCCAACGCCTCGGCGACGCGCACGGCACGGTGCAGCGCCTCGGTGAACACGTAGCCGACGAGTCCGTACTGCGTGTCGTTGGCCATCGCCACGACCTCGTCCTCGCTCGTGAACGTCTGGATCGCAGCGACGGGGCCGAAGATCTCCTCGCGCACCACGCGCGTCGAGCCGTCGACGTTGGTCAGCACCGTCGGCTCGAAGAACCATCCGGGTCCGTCGACGGCACCACCGCCGGTGAGCACCTCGGCGCCTCCCTCGACGGCCTCGTCGACCATCTTCGCCACGCCGTCGCGCGCCTTTTTCTCGATGAGCGGACCGACGTCGACACCGGACTCCGTGCCGCGCCCCACCCTCAGTGCACCCATGCGCTCGGCGAGCTTCGCCGCGTACTCGTCGGCGAGGTCGGCGTGGACGTAGAGCCGGTTGGCGGCCGTGCACGCCTCGCCGATGTTGCGCATCTTGGCGGTCATCGTCCCCTCGACGGCGAGGTCGAGGTCTGCGTCGTCGAACACGATGAGCGGCGCGTTGCCGCCGAGTTCCATCGACGTGCGCAGTACGGAGTCGGCGGCCTGCTTCAACAGCCCGATCCCGACCTCCGTCGAGCCGGTGAACGACAGCTTGCGCAGCCGGGCGTCGGTGAGGATCGGCTCGCTCAGCTCGCTCGAGCTTGCGGTCGGCAGCACCGAGAGCACGCCGTCGGGGAGACCTGCGTCCTTCAGCAACGAACCGAGGGCGAGCATCGACAGCGGCGTGAGTGCCGGCGGCTTGATGATCGCGGTGCAGCCCGCGGCGATCGCCGGGCCGATCTTGCGGGTCCCCATCGCGAGCGGGAAGTTCCACGGCGTGATGAGGTAGCACGGCCCGACCGGCTGGCGCATCACGACGAGGCGCCCCCCGGCGGCCGGGTTGCGCATGTAGCCACCGTTGATCCTCGGCGCCTCCTCGGCGTACCAGCGGAAGAACTCGGCGGCGTACGTCACCTCGGTGGCGCTCTCCGCGAGCGTCTTGCCCATCTCGAGCGTCATCACGAGCGCCAACTCGTCGCG
>JALZNU010000266.1 GCA_030857495.1 Actinomycetota bacterium
GAGTCGAAGGACCTCACCGCCGATCGCGTGCTCGTCGCGCCCTCGCGCCCCGGCCTCGCGCTCACCGAGGCCACCCGCCGCCGCTTCCCCGTCGGCTGATCGGCGTGACGTGTTGCAAGAACTCCTGCCTACGTCACCGATCCGCGCCGGCGTCGCGTGTTCTCGCTGACACAAGCGGCTGGATCACTACAGCGACGGACCAGTCGCAGCGAGGCCGCCACCCAGCACGGTGGCGTCGTCGACGTCGTACAACACGACACTCTGACCCGGCGCGACCCGGCGCTGCGGTTGATCGAAGCGCACGACCACCGTTGTTGCGTCATCGCCCACCTCCGCCATCGCCGCGTGCGCCGCGCCGTGGGCGCTCGTCTGCACCTGCGCGGCGGTGCCGGCAGGCGCCGCTAGGTCGGCCACCCACGTCATCGACTCGACGACGATGGTGGGGCACAGCAGTTCGTCGGCACCACCGACGACGACGCGTGCCTCGCGGGGATCGATGTCGACAACGTAGCGAGCAGGTCCGCCACCGATGCCCAACCCGCGTCGCTGGCCGATCGTCACCATTTCGATCGACGCCACGGTCGCCAACTCGCGTCCGCCCGTGTCCACGACGGTCGCGGGACGGGGCGTGAGACGCTCGGCGAGAAACTGCTGGCGTCCAGCCGTCGACGTGATGAAGCACACGTCCTGACTCTCGTCCTTCGCCGCAGTGCGCAACCCTGCCTCGGTCGCGATCTCGCGCACACGCGCCTTCGTGAGGTCGCCCACGGGGAGCAGCGTCCGAGCGAGCTGGCGCTGGCCGAGCATGTGCAACACGTAGCTCTGGTCCTTCGCTCGGTCGGCGCCGCGCCCGACGCGCAGGCCGCCGTGCGCGGTGCGCACGACGCGAGCGTGGTGGCCGGTGGCGATGGCGTCGAACCCGAGGTCATCGGCGCGCTCGGCGAGGCGGGCGAACTTGATCGTGCGGTTGCACTCGATGCACGGGTTGGGCGTCGTCCCACGCGCGTGGGCGTCGACGTACGGCGCGACGACGCCCGCCTCGAACTCGTCGGAGAAGTTGAAGACGTGGTGGTCGATGCCGAGCTGCTGGGCTACCCGCCGCGCGTCGTCGACGTCCGAGACGGCGCAGCAGCCGCTGTCGCTCGGCCCGCCCCAGAGGCGCATCGTGACCCCGACCACGTCATAGCCCTCGTCGCGCAGCAGGGCGGCGGCGACCGACGAGTCGACGCCGCCACTCATCGCCACGAGAACGTTCACGGCGCCGATGCTCGCTCGGCCGAGCGGGCGCCGGTTCTCGCCCGCAGCGTGGCGACGGCATCGGTCGCGACGTCGAGGGCGCGGTCGACGTCGACCGCCGTGGTCGTGCGCCCGAGTGTCATCCGCACCGCGCCCCGTGCCCACTCCGGCGCGACCCCCATGGCCGTCAGCACGTGGGAGACGCTGATCGCGCCGCTGGCACACGACGCTGCTGCCGACGCGCACACACCAGCGCGATCGAGCAGGTACAGCAGCGACTCGCTCTCGACGCCGCCGAAGCAGACGTGCGCCGAACCGGCCACCTTCTGGTCGCGAGCGACTGTCTCGAGGACATCCTCGAGACCGGCCACGAGACCGTCGACGAGGCGGTCGCGCAGCGTGGCGACGCGTGTCACCGTGTCGGCCCGCTCGGCGTCGGCCTCGGCGATCGCCGCCGCGAACCCGGCGATGCCGGCGACGTTGTGCGTCCCGCTGCGTCGCTCGCGCTCCTGACCGCCTCCGACGAGCAGCGGGGTCAGGACGCGGCCGGTGCGGACGATCAACGCCCCGACCCCCTTCGGTCCGCCGAACTTGTGACCACTGAGTGACAGCAGATCGGTGTGGGGCCAGACGTCACGCAGGTCGAGCCACGACGTCGCCTGGATCGCGTCGCTGTGCACGACCGCGCCGGGCGCGTGCTCGGCGGTCGCTGCGGCGACGACCGCAAGGTCGTTGATAGAACCCACCTCGTTGTTGACGGCCATCACGCTCACGGCGGCGACGTCGTCTCCGAGCGCGTCAACGAGTGCGTCGACGTCGACGCGCGCCGAGCCGTCGGTCGCAATCACCGTGCCGGCGTGGCGTTCGACCGTCTGCAGCACGGCGTGGTGCTCGCCGGCGGCGCACACGAGGCGCGGACGTGTGGCGTCGACGAGCGCGGCGCCGTACAGCGCCATGTTGTCGCTCTCCGTGCCACCACCCGTGAACACCACCTCGCCGGGTTTGCATCCGACGACGGCGGCGACGGTGTCGCGGGCCTCGTCGACGGCCTCACGTGCAGCGCGGGCGAAGCGGTGCGATCCCGTCGGGTTGGCGTAGCTCTCGGTGAGGTGCGGCATCATCGCCGCCAGCGCTGACTCGCGCATCGGCGTCGACGCGGCGTGATCGAGGTAGCAGAGCCCGGCATCGTTCACATCGTGCAACGCTACCGAGACGCGCGAACGAGACTGTCGCCGTGGAGGCGTACCGCAGTGACAGCTACGGCGAGGCGTTCGCCGAGGTGTACGACGAGTGGTACCGCGACCTCGACGACGTGGGGTCAGTCGTTGCCTTCGTGACCGGCGAGCTCGCGTCGAGCAGCGAGGGCACGGGCAGGGGCAACCCGGCACTGCTCGAACTCGGCGTCGGCACGGGACGCCTGGCGCTCCCGTTCGCCGCCGCGGGGTGGCGCGTCACGGGGATCGACTCCAGCAGGCCGATGCTCGATCGACTGTCGGCCAAGGATCCGTCCACCACGGTGACGGCGGTGCTCGGCGACATGGTCGACGACATGCCGAGCGGATCGTTCGATGTCGTGCTCGCCGGCTACAACACGATCTTCAACGTGCTGACGGCCGAGCGCCAGCGCGAGCTGTTCCGTCGCGTGGCCGGCGTGCTCGCCCCCGCTGGTTGCTTCGTCCTCGAGGCGTTCGTGCCGGACGATCCGCCGCGCACTGGCGGCGACCTGACCGTGAGGTCGATCGCCGCCGACGCCGTCGTACTCCACGCCTCGGTGCACGAACCCGACCACCAGCGGGCTCACGGGCAGTTCATCGAGATCACCGAAGCGGGCGGCGTTCGGCTCCGGCCGTGGAGCATCCGGTACGCCGGACCCGCCGAGCTGGACGAGATGGCGGCGGCCGCCGGCATGGCGCTGTCGACGCGAGTGGCATCGACCGACCGGGCGGCGTTCGACGACGAGTCGAGCCACCACATCGCTGTCTACCGGCTGAGCGCGCAGTGACGCCCTGAAGCGGTGTCGCCGCCGTAGTCTTGTTTGTAGTGAGTCAGATGCGGCTGAACCCCCTCACGGGGCGCTGGGTCACGATTGTGGCAGA
>JALZNU010000045.1 GCA_030857495.1 Actinomycetota bacterium
AATCACGGGCGACGGCGACGACCATCGACCAAGGTCACGGACTCGTCTTCACCACGCGCGACCGCCCGTTGCGAACCACGCGTGGATGGTCGAACGCGCCGATGCGCCACGGCGTCAGCGCCGTGCGTTCGGGTGAGCGCCGCACGCTGGGGTTCGTGTTCCACGACGCCCGTTGACGGGCTTGCGGCACATCCCAGCATCAGCGGCCCTCGAAGCGGGGGGTGCGCTTGGCGACGTAGGCGTCGACGGCCTCGACGTGGTCGGCCGAGAGCATGCACGCGATCTCCAGCGCCGTGGAGAGGTCGAAACTGGTGAGCAGCGCCTGGCGGATCTGGGCATTGATGGCCGTCTTCGTCCCCTGCACGGCGAGCGGCGCGCCCGCGGCCAGCCGCCGGGCCCAGGCCATCGCCCGCTCTCCGACGTCCGCCGGCGCGCACACCTCGGTCGCGACGCCCGCCGCCGCTGCGGCGTCCGCCGTGAGCGGCTCGCCGAGCAGCAGGTGCCGCTTGGCCGCCAGCGGACCGAGCAGCAGCGGCCAGATCGCGGCACCACCGTCCCCGGCCACGAGGCCGACCGTCACGTGCGGGTCGATGATCACCGCCCGCTCGGACATCACGACGACGTCGCAGAGCAGCGCCACGGAGGCACCCAGTCCTGCCGCCGAGCCGTTCAGCCCGCAGACGATCGGGATCTCGACATCGAGCAGGTCCCAGATCAACTGGCGCCCGTCCTTGCGCAGCTCGTGGACCGCCTCCACCGAGCGCAGCTGCGGGAACCAGTCCATGTCGCCGCCGGCCGAGAAGGCCGCCTTCCCCGCCCCGGTGAGCAGCACGGCCCGCGCCGATCGCTCCCGCTTCAGAGTCGAGAAGAGTTCGCCGAGATCGTGGTGCAGCGCCGCATCGACGGCGTTGACGGGCGACGACGGGTGGTCGATCGTGGCGACGAGCACGTCGCCGTCACGCTCCAGCGAGATGGTCTCCACGGTTCTCGACCGTAGTCAGAGCATCGAGGTGTCGATGTCGAGCCCGAAGAGCGAGCGCCCCAGCGTGGCGTGCAGCTTCGGCGCCACCATCACGTGCTGGGTCGCCATGTGCACGTCGCGTAGGCAGCGCTGCAGCACGTTCGACGTGAACACGCTCGACCCGCCCGCCAGCGTGTAGGCGGCGTCGACGGCCGCAACGGCGGACTCGGTGGCGTGCAGCGCGGCGAGACGGATCGCCACTCGTCCCTCGACCGAGATCGGATCACCGCCGCCGGCCACCTCCCACGCCGCCGAGAGCTCGTCGAACAGGAACGACCGCGCCGAGCGCACTCGCGCCTCGGCGCGTGAGAGCTCGATGTGGGTGTACGGCTGCTCGGCGAGCGAGCGCGACGCATACTGCGGCCGCTTCGCTCCGGCCAGTTCGACCAGCTCGTCGAGTGCCCGACGGGCGACGCCGAGCGCCGTCGCGGCGATGCCGATGCCGAGCAGGGCGAACATCGGGAAGCGGGCGAGCGCGACGTCGACCACTGGGCGCGTGACACCAGGCTGCGTCGTCAGGTTGTCGGGGACGAACGCGTCTTCGACGGAGAAGTCGAGCGAGCCGGTGCCGCGCAGGCCGGACGTGTGCCACGTGTCGTGGAACGTCACGTCGTCCTGCGGGAACCAGCAGAGGCGGAACGTCTCGTCGTCGCATCGGACGCCGCCGACGATCCAGTCACAGTGCTGAGTCCCGCTGCCCCACTGCCAGCGGCCGGTTACCCGCACGCCGCCGTCGCCGGCGACACCGGACCCGTTGGGGGCGAACACGCCACCCGTCACGAGGTCGTGCGGCCCGAAGATCATCCGTGCCGACGCCTCGGGCAGGAAGAGCGACATCGACGACGTCGACGAGGCGATCGCCGTGCACCATCCGGCGGCGCCGTCGTCTCGCGCGATCCGCTCCACCGCCGCCACGAACGTCATCGGGTCGACGCCGGGGCCGTCGTACTGCGAAGGAACGAGCAGCCGCATCATCCCCGCCTCGACGAGCGCTTTCACGGTCGCATCAGGGAGCCGGCGCTCGTCCTCGGCGGCATCGGCTCCTGCTCGGGCGATGGCACCGGCGTCCGCTGCCGCAGCGAGCACGCCGGTCCTCGCCGAGATGCTCATCGCACGTCGGCGCCCGACCGAGTGCTCGACCATGGTTGGCCTCGCTGCACGTCGAGGTCGTGGGGCAGGCCGAGCACGCGCTCGGCGATGATGTTGCGCTGCACCTCGGTCGTGCCGCCCCCGACGGTGAGCGCCGCCGAGAACAGGAACCCGTCGTGCCAGCTCGGTCCCGTCATCTCGGACTCCGGCATCTGTGGACCGAGGTTGGCCGAGTCGGTGCCCGGGACGAACCCTCGTGCCCGCTCGACGCCCGTGAGCATCCCGTCCGCGCCGATCGTGTCGCGAGCAAGGTTCATCACCACCTGACCGTGCTGATCGGCGAGCAGCTTGCGCACGCTCGCCTCGGCCCCCGGTTGCTCACCTTTGAGGCGGGCCGTGAGCGTGCGCATCCTGATCAGGTCGAGCACCCGGTGCTCGATGTAGATCTGGGCGTAGCGCTGACGGAGCAGCGGATCGGCCACAGGCTTGGCCGCCTCGATCACGTCGAGCGCCGTCGGGCCGTTGCCCCAAAGGACACCGCCGCTCGACAGCGAGATGCGCTCGTTGCCCAGCGTCACCTTGGCGAGGCGCCAGCCGTCGTGCAGGTCACCGACGAGATTGGCGGCGGGGATCCGGACGTCGGTGAAGAACACCTCGTTGAACGTGTGCCCACCTGTCATCTCGCCGATCGGTCGGATCTCGATGCCGTCGGCGTCCATCGGGCAGATGAAGTACGAGATGCCGCGATGCTTCGGCGCCTCGCTGTCGGTGCGGGCGAGCAGGATGCCGAAGCGGGCGATGTGCGCGCCGCTCGTCCAGATCTTCTGACCGTTGACGACGAAGTCGTCGCCGTCGCGGATCGCCCGAGTGCCGAGGTTGGCGAGGTCGCTGCCGCTTTCCGGTTCGGAGAAGAGCTGGCACCAGAACTCGGAGCCGTCGAGGATCGGCGGCAGGTAGCGCTCCTGCTGCTCTGCTGATCCGGCGAACAGCAAGGTCGGCCCCGCCCATCCGATGCCGATCGGGTTGACCGGCATCCGTATGCCGGCATGGCGCAGCTCGTCGTCGATGATCAGCTGGTGGATCGGGTCGGCGTCGATGCCGTACGGCGCCGGCCAGTGCGGTGCGACGTACCCAGCGGTTGCGAGGTCGGCAGCCGACGGCTCCGGGTGCTCGTCGAGCCAGGCGCGGACCTCGCGTCGCCGTGGATCGTCGTCGGCCGGCAGCGCGAAGTCCATCCCCGCCGAACGTAGCGCGCCCCTCCAGCGGGCCGGTCAGCCGAGCTTCTCTGGGGGCTGCGCCCCCAACACCCCATCCACGTCCGGCTCCCTGGCGGTCGCTCGACCGTGTTCGGCTTCGCTTCGCTCAGCCGAGGAAGTCGTCGATCACCCGAACCCAGAGATCGGTCGTCAAGCCGAGCGACTCGACGTCGATGCGCTCGTCGTTGCCGTGGAAGCGGCGTCCGAACTCACCGGCGTCGAGCGACGGGCTGAGCAGTCCCGCCCCGTACGCGACCGCACCGAGCTCGCGGAAGATGCGGTTGTCGGTGAATCCCACCGTCACCTGTGGCGACAGCCGCGCACCTGGGAACGGCACCTCGACGGCACGTTGGATCGAGTCCCACAGCGGCGTGTCGGCGGGGCTGATCGACGCCACGTCGTTCATGATCGGCGACACCTCGACGCGGTCATAGAGGTCGCCGAGCGCTGCCCGGAGGTGGGCGTCCACCTCATCGGGACCTTCGCCAGGCATCGTGCGCACGTCGACGTCGACGTCGACGGTGCCAGGAATGATGTTCGTCTTCATGCCGTTGCCCTGCACGACGTTCGGCGAGAACGTGGTGTGACTGCAGGCGTGGAGGTGCGCGGCACCGGCCGACGTGGGCAGTGTCTCGAGCACCTCGTCGAGACGTTCGGGATCCAGCAGCGCCGCGCGCACGTCGTCGTCGACGCCGAGCGTGTCGACGCGCTCGCGCCACAGCTCGTGAAGGCGAGGTGCCGGCCGGTAGTCGGCGAGTCGGGTGACCACGCCGGCTGCCGTGACGAGCGCGTTATCGGCGCGGAACGGCATCGATCCGTGGCCCGGCACACCGCGGATGCGCAGCCGGCGCCAGGCGACGCCCTTCTCCGCCGTGTTGATGCTGACGCGAGGTTCGTCGGGCGTTCCGGAGTGGATGCCGCCGTTCTCGCACAGCACGTAGTCGGTGGTGATGTCGGCGCCATGGCGCTCGGCCATCCACCGGGCACCGTACGTGCTGCCGGCCTCCTCGTCAGCGACGGCGAGGAACACGAGATCGCCGCGCAACCGGTGACCCGACACTGCCACGTGACGCATCGCGACGGCCATCGAGGCCGTGAGATTGAGCATGTCGACCGCGCCACGCCCCCACACCTCGTCGCCCCCGTCGTCGCCCGTGACGCGCTCGCCGGCAAACGGATCGCGCGACCAGCCGTCGGCCTCGACGGGCACGACGTCGGTGTGCCCGCACAGGCACAGGCTCGGCGCCGCGGGGTCGCTGCCCTCGATCCGCGCGACGAGCGACACCCGCCCCGGCGCCGACTCGTAGCGGGCGATGTCGATGCCGCTGCCGTCGAGGAACGCCGACAACGTGTCGGCGTTGCGCACCTCCTCGCCGGAGGCGGCACTGCCGTCGTTGACGCACCGATTGCGGATCATCGTCTGCAACAACTCGACGGTCGACTCGGTCAGCGGTCCTGGTCGGTCGTTCGACGTCATCACTCGCGATCCTGTCAGACGGCCCGTTCTCCCTACGCGAAGTGGCCCAGGAACGGGTCCGGATCGCGGTGAGAATCGGGGTTCCTCTCCGGTCGAGCGGTGATCGCGGACGGACCTAAGGTCAATGGCATGCGGTTCGGCTTCGTCGTTCCCTTCGCAGATGCGATGGACGTCGGTGACCTTGCAGAAGCAGCCGAGAACGCCGGATGGGACGGGATCTTCGTCTGGGAGCCGGTCTGGGGCGTCGACGCCTGGATCAGCCTCGGGCTCGCCGCCGTGCGCACGTCGAAGATCCGGCTCGGCACGTTGCTGACGACGCCGTCGCGGCGTCGCCCGTGGGAGCTGGCTAGCCAGGTGGCCACCGTCGATCGCGCCTCGGCCGGACGAGTCACGCTCTCGGTCGGTCTCGGTGCGCTCGACTCGGGTTTCGCCGCCTTCGGCGAGGAGTGCGATCGCAAGATCCGCGCCGAGCTGCTCGACGAGTGCCTGGACATCACGACCGGCCTCTGGGCCGGCCAGCCGTTCTCCTACGACGGCCGCCACTTCCAGGTGCAGCCGACAGAGTTCCCGTCGCTCGGCAACACGGTGCAGCAGCCCCGAGTGCCCATTTGGTGCGTGGGGGCGCTCGGCCACGCCCGCTCGATGACGAGGGCGTTCCGCTGGGACGGGTTGATCCCTCAAGTGATCGACGGTGACGGAGCCCGCCAGGCGTCGCTCGACGAGCTGACCGCAATCCGCGCCGAGTTGCCGGACGATCGTCCCTACGACGTGATCGTCGAGGGCGACAGCAAGGGCCACTCCCCTGCTGCATGGGCGGATGCCGGCGCAACGTGGTGGATCGAGTCGATGTGGGACGCCGTCGGGCAGGCCGACCCGGTCGCCTCGGCGCTCGATCGCCTGCATGACGGACCACCGACCAACGGTGACTGACGGCGACGCGGCGTCGGCCCACCTGCTGGAGGTGCTCTCGGCGGCGGCGCGAGGCGAGCTGCCGCTGCGCGACGGGGTCCACGTGATCGGCGCCCCCGGCGGCGCCGTCGATGCCGTCGTGGCGTTCCCGTTCCACTCGATCGTCGCCACGTCGCTGCCGTCCGCGGAGGTGCACGGCCGACTCGACCCCGACGACCCGGCTGCGTCGCTGCGGGCGACGTTCCTCGCCTGGTTGGCCGAGCGCCTCGCCACCACCTCGGGTTCGATCGACGTCGTCCTCGGCTGCCCGGACGCCGCAGCGCTGCCAGTGCCGAAGTCGCTGCCTGTGCAGATCGAGCGGCGTGACGACCTCGTCGTCCACCCTCGCGTCGAGCGGGCGATGGACTACCGCCGCGACGTGGTCGTCGCCGCCGACGAACGGCTCCGGGCCATCGCCTGCGCCGGTCGCGGACTCGGCGACCGCTGGGAGATCTCGTTCGAGCTCGACGAGTCGCTGCGCGCCAACGGCCACGGTGCGGCGCTTGCTCTTGCGGCGGCGACGCTCGCACCGCCCGGCGAGCCGGTGTTCGCTCAGGTCGCCCCCGCCAACACGACGTCGCTGCGCACGATGCTCGCCGCCGGATTCACGCCGATCGGCGCCGAAGCCCTGTTCCTGCGACGCCGCGACGGAGGGTGACCGGACCCCAGGTGGTGGTCAGCGGGCGACGAGGCGCACGGGCACGGCCTTCGACGCCGGGGTCTTCGAGCCGGCGGCGACGCGATGGATCGGCACGAGCACGTTCGCCTCCGGGAAGTACGCCGCGCAGGTGCCCCGCGGGAGGTCGTACTCGACGACGGTGAAGCGCTCGGCCCGCCGTGAGCCGCCGTCGTCGATACCGACGACGTCGACGATGTCGCCCGAGCCCACCCCGCGCGCCGACGCGTCCTCGGCGTTGACGAACACGACCCGCCTTCCGCCGTGGACGCCGCGGTAGCGGTCGTCGTTGCCGTAGACCGTGGTGTTGAACTGGTCGTGGCTGCGGATCGTCATCAGCATCAGCGCATCGTCGGGCAATCCCTCGCCGGCGGCGAACGGGACCGGCGTCATCTTCGCCTTCCCGCCGGCAAGACCCGAGAAGTCCCTTCGCCGCGCCGAGTTCGGCAGCTCGATCCCGTCAGGGCGGCGGACCCGCTCGTTGTAATCGTCGAACCCGGGGATCACCGCCTCGATCAGGTCGCGGATGCGGTCGTAGTCACCGCTCAGGTGCTCCCAATCGACGACGCTGCGGTCGCCGAGGGTCGCTCGCGCCAGCGCGGCGACGATCGCAACCTCGCTGCGAACCTCGTTCGACGGCGGTGCGAGGTGCCCGCGAGAGCGGGTCACGATGCCCATCGAGTTCTCCGTCGTGACGAACTGATCCTTTCCGCCGCCGTCGTCGCCTGACCGGTCGCGATCGGGGCGGGCGAGGCACGGCAGCACGAGGGACTCCTCGCCGGTGACGAGATGGCCACGGTTGAGCTTCGTCACGATCGACACGCAGAGGCCGACTCGGGTGAAGGCGTCAGCGGTGAACGCGGTGTCCGGCGCCGCCGACAGCAGGTTGCCGCCGAGCGACACGTAGACGTCGATGTCGCCACGATGCATCGCCTCGATCGTCTCGACGACGTCGTACCCGTGCCGGCGGGGAGGCTCGAAACCGACGACCGCGCCGAGTCGCGCCAGGAACGCCTCTGACGGCTTGTCATAGATCCCGACGGTGCGATCGCCCTGCACGTTGGAGTGGCCGCGCACGGGGCAGAGCCCGGCTCCGGGGATGCCGATCGCCCCCCGCAAGAGTGCGAGGTTCACGATCTGGCGGATCGTGTCGACCGCCCGCTCGTGCTGTGTGAGCCCCATCGCCCAGCACCAGACGATGCGCGTGTTGGCGGCTAGCAGCGATGCCAGCGCCTCCATCTCCGTCCTTGCGACGCCACTCGCCGCTTCGAGGGCCGACCAGTCGTCGGCGCGTACGGACTCGGCGACGGCGTCGATGCCGTCGACGTGCGACGCGACGAACTCGCGGTCGATCGCCGTCCCCGTCGTCTCATCGAGCGCGAACAGTGCTTTCTGCACCCCGATCAGGAACGCAAGATCACCCCCTGGCACGACCCGCACGAACATCGAGGCGAGGTCCTGTCCGCTGACGGCCTTCGCCCAACGCCACGGCTTTGAGAAGTCCTGCGGGTTGCGCACCCCGACCAGTCCACGCTCACGCATCGGGTTGACGGACACGATCCGGCCGCCATGCTCGACGACGCGCTGCAACGCCGTGAGCATCCGCGGGGCGTTCGTGCCGGGGTTCTGGCCGATGACGATCACGACGTCAGCAACCTCGATGTCCTCGAGCGTGACGCTCCCCTTGCCGATGCCGACCGTCGGCGCGAGCGCGACACCGGACGACTCGTGACACATGTTCGAGCAGTCCGGAAGGTTGTTCGTCCCGAGCTCGCGGACGAACAGCTGGTACAGGAACGCCGCCTCGTTGGACGTTCGGCCCGATGTGTAGAACGCGGCCCGGTTCGGGTCGGGCAGCGACGCGAGTCGCTTGCCCGCCATCGCCAGCGCGTCCTCCCAGCCGATCGGCTCGTAGCGATCGCTCCCCTTGCGGCGCACGATTGGTGCCGTCAGGCGGCCGGCGTCATTGAACCACTGGTCGCTGCGGGCGGCGAGCTCGTCGATCGTCTGCGTCGCCAACCACTCAGGCGTCAGCCGCGCCGAGGAGGCGGCGTCCGCCGCAGCCTTCGCCCCGTTCTCGCAGAACTCGGCGACCGAACGGTGCTTCGGATCGGGCCAGGCACACGACGGGCAATCGAACCCGTCGCGCTGGTTGAGCTTCGCCAGCAGCGGCAACGTGGATCGCCAGCCCGCCTGGCGCAGCGTGACGGCGACGGTGCTCGTCACCGCATCGACGCCGGCCGCACGCGTGCTGTCGTGCGGGCGGATGACGACCTCGGCGTCGGCGTCGGCGTCGCTGGGATCGATCGGCGGCTCGGCACGCTCGCGAGGCTCCATCACCCCCCCACGCTACGCCCGGGAGGTTGCACGCCCGCAGCGCCCGACCCACCGATCCCCGCTCGTGTCAGCAAAAACACGCGACGCCCGCGGTTGGGAGCGAATTGGCGGTGCTCGGTACCGTTGCGACCAATGAGTGACGAGCTGGGCTTCGACGGACAGGTAGCGATCATCACGGGCGCCGGCGGCGGGCTCGGGCGCGAGCACGCGCTGCTGATGGCGGGTCGCGGGGCGCTCATCGTCGTGAACGACCTCGGCGGTTCCGTCGACGGCACCGGCAGCGACAAGGGCGCCGCCGCCAACGTGGTCGAGGAGATCAAGGCCGCAGGCGGCGAGGCGGTCGCCGACACGAACACGGTCGCCACCGTCGACGGTGGCAAGGCGATCGTGAAGACTGCGCTCGACGCCTTCGGGCGGGTCGACATCCTCGTCAACAACGCCGGCATCTTGCGCGACAAGTCGTTCCACAACATGACCGACGACCTCGTGCAGGGAGTCCTCGACGTCCACCTCAAGGGTGCGTTCAACGTCACCGCTCCGGCGTGGAAGCAGATGCGAGAGCAGAGCTACGGGCGCGTCATCTCCACCTCGTCTGCCGCCGGGCTGTTCGGCAACTTCGGCCAGGCCAACTACGGCGCGGCGAAGATGGGGCTCGTCGGGTTCACGAAGGTGCTCGCGATCGAAGGGGCGAAGCACAACGTCAAGGCGAACGCGATCGCGCCGCTGGCGAAAACACGGATGACCGAGGACCTGCTCGGCGCGTTCGGCGACTCCGTGACGCCCGAGTACGTCTCGCCGCTCGTGACATA
>JALZNU010000267.1 GCA_030857495.1 Actinomycetota bacterium
TGGCCGACCTGCTTCTGCAGCTGCTGGCCGATCCCGGCGCCGGCGTTCATCAGGTTGCCGGCGGCGAGCACGCCGATGTCGGCCATCGTGACACCGCCGTCGGCGAGTGCGTTTGCCGTCGCCTCTGCGGCGAGGTCGACGGCGTCGCGGTCGGCGTGCTTGCCGAACTTGGTCATGTTGATGCCGAGGATCCAGATGTCGTCGCTGGCGCTCATTGTGTGACTGCTCCTGTTGGTTCGTAGCCGAATCCGATGGCGGCGGTGCCGTTCGCGTCGTCGCCGATGGGGAACGTGGTGAGGCGGACAGGCATCCCGACCGTGATGTGTTCGGGGTCGGGTTCGGTGTTCACGACGTTGGCTCGCACGCTCGTGCCGTCGCAGTCGACGACTCCGGCGACGAAGGGCACCGGGATCCCCGGTGCGGCGAAGGCGACGATCGTGAACGTGCGCAGCGTGCCCTCGTTAGCGACCGGGACGGTCGTGAAGTCGGTGGCGAAGCACGAGGCGCAGCCGTTGCGGTGGTCGAAGAAGCGGGCGCCGCACGAGGCGCACTCGTGGGCGACGAGGTGTGGTTCGCCGTCGTCGAGCACGAGGTAGTCGACGAGCGGGATCTGGGTGGGTGCGGACGTTGACGCGTCGGCGGTGTCGGTGTCGGTCATCGCCCTCGGACGGTATCGACCGCCCCCCGCTCACGTCGGGTCGGGCCCAACCACCCCCACCCCCGTCTGGGCGGGATTTCTCCCACCGTGCCATCTGGGTGGGATCTCTTCCACCTGCTGGAACGGATCCCGCCCAGACCGGACGTGACGCAATCTCAGCCGGCGACAGCGGGTGACGCGGCGTGGCGACGGCTGGGCCACCAGCGGACACCGGCGGCGAGAGCAACGACGAGGATGATGATCCCGATGCAGACGATCACGATCTCGATCGTGCTGCGCTCGTTCGGGTCGAGGAACGGATATGGGTACCAGTCGACGATCGGCCCACGGATGAGCGTGTACACGAGCCAGACGGACGGGACGACGAGCCATAGCCCAGCCGTCGACACCGACGGCGCCGTTCGTGGAGGATCGATCAACCAGTCGCCGACGACAACGATCGGTCCGATGACGTGGAGGACGAGGTTGACCCACACGAGTTGCACGTCCACGTCGACACCGGCGGGCGCCAGCAACGTCGCGTACACGATCCCGGTCACCGTCATGTACAGCGTGGCCGCTCCACGGAGCACGTGACCGAGGACGACGTCGTCGCGCACTGCTGGCCGAGCGGCCACGATCGCCAACGCCACCGCAGCGATGATGTTGCTCAGGATCGTGAAGTAGCTGAAGAAGTTCGTCGCGCTGAACGCCGTGCGGTCCGAGCTGTAGTTGAACTGGGCCACGATCCCGACGACGATCGCCAGTGCCATCGCCGCCCGCCCGAGCCGCAGCCACGCTGACATCCCGGTAAGTGTACGACGACTGGTCGAGCGCCGAGTGCCGAGCGCCGAGTCGTTTCTCGTCCACCCGCCCCACCACGTTCTGGGTGGGATTCCTCCCACCGCTCCGTCCGGGCGGGATCTCTTCCAGCAGATGAAACGGATCCCGCCCAGACCGTGTGAGGCGACGTGCCACGCTCGCGACGGGAATCCGACCTCGGTGGCGACTGGAGGGTGTGATGGCTGACGGCATCGGACTCGCGTTCACCAACGGCAGAGCGCCGTCGACGTTGGTCGTGCTCGACGACGAGCCCACGGCGTACGGCCTCAGTGGCTGGAACGTCGCCGGCATGGACCAGGCGGGGGTGGTCCTGTGGCGGGCCACGGCGAACGACACGGGAATCGAGCTCGCCCGGCTTCGTAACTGACGCCGCCGATGCGGAACGGCGGCGATGTCGGGGCGGCGTTCGTCGCCGGCTCGTAGGATCCGCGAGTCGGCGTCGTTCCCGATGCCCCTCTAGCTCAATGGTTAGAGCAGCGGGCTTTTAACCCGTTGGTTCAGGGTTCGAATCCCTGGGGGGGCACGCGAGACTTCATTCTGTCCGTAGAGGTCCGCCCGATCGGGCAGGTTTCTGCGGACAGAACGAGGCGAACGGGATCAGATGCCGAACGACGCGGTGCGCATCGCTGCGACCGAGTCGTTCGGTCCGCTCAGCTTCGCTCTGGAGTGGGCCTGCCGCCCGTAGATGAACATCACCAGTTCTCCGGTCGGGCCGGTTGCCGTCACCGCCGGCTCGCCGGCGTTGGCGACGAGCGGTTCGCGACCCGGGCTCTCGAGCACGACCCCGGCGGGCGCTTTGCGGGCGAGCAGCCTGGCGCCACGGCGGAGGGCGGTGGACAGGTCGGCCTCGAGGTCAGCGCCGAGCGTGCGCACCGTCCACGTGTCCTGAGCCCGCCGCACGTCTTCGTGATGGACGAAGAACTCGACGGTGTTGACCGCACGGTCGACGCGGTCGAAGCGCGTCGGCGACCAACCAGGCGGTCCCTTGCGCAACCGGTCGACGAGCTCGACCAGTCCCTTCTCCGCCGTCTGCTCACGCACCTTCTCGCCATACCCGGACAACGGTCCCAGCAGGGTGCCGATCGCGCCGTCGGGCCGGCGCTCACGCACGACGAGATGCGCAGCGAGGTCACGCACGTTCCAGTCACCGCACAGCGTCGGCGCGTCGGGCCCGACCTCGAGCATCAGGTCGCACAGCGCGAGCCGCTCGTCCCAGGCCGGCGTGGTCATCGATCGCACCGTACCGGAACGACTTGCGACAGGTAATCGTGCGGTGTTGAAACCATGCCGATCGCCGTGACGAGCGATGGCACAGTGCGTGCCGTGACCGTGCAGCTCCGCCAGGCTCAATGCGACGACCACTCGGCGATCGCCACCGTCCTCCCGCAGTGGTGGGACGGCAGACCCGTCGTCGAGTTGCTGCAGCCGTTGTTCCTTGAGCACTTCGCCTCGACGTCCCTCATCGCCGAGGACCACGACGAACTCGTCGGTTTCCTCGTCGGGTTCGTCTCGACCGACCGTCCCGACGAGGCGTACGTGCACTTCGTCGGCGTCGCCCCCGAGCATCGTGGCGACGGCATCGGCCGACTGCTGCACGACCGCTTCGCGCAACAGGTCGCAGCGCTTGGTGTCCGCACGGTTCGCTGCATCACGGCCGAGGAGAACACCGCGTCCGTCCGCTTCCACGAATCGATCGGTTTCTCCATCGACGGGCGCGAGCGTGGCCACGTGCAGATGTCTCGCGTGGCGGACGTGGACGAACCTCGCATGATCGTGCGACTCGATCCGAGGTCCGACGACGAGCCATTCCCGACGGTCGCGTCCGAGCGTTGGCCGAT
>JALZNU010000268.1 GCA_030857495.1 Actinomycetota bacterium
GCGAGGCGATCTGGCCGGGTGAGGACGTCGAGACGTCACGCAACCGGCTCCGCAACGTGCTGCTGCGGCTGCGCAAGGCGGCGGGCGACGTGCTCATCCGCACGGCCAACGGGGTACGGATGGCGCCAGGGGTGTCGTGCGACCTCGACGACTTCAACCGGCTCGCCCACGACGCTGCGTCGGTGCTGCGCGCCGATCCCGATCTCGCCGGCCACCTCGCCCGTCAGGCGATTGAGGTCGGGGAGGGACCGCTGTTCGCGGAATTCGAGTACGAGGAGTGGGCGGCAGAGGCTCGTCGCTCGACAGAAACGAAACTGATCGAACTCTTCGATCTGCTGTCGATCCAGGCCGAGGACGTGGGCGACTTCGCTGCTGCGTCTCGGTACGCAGAGGGCGCCCTCCGATTCGATCGCTACAGCGATTCGCGCCATCGGCGTCAGGCAGACCTGTACGTGCTACAGGGCCGACACGCGGCGGCGGCCGCAGCACTGGAGATGGCTGCGGCTGTAGCGCGTGAACTCGATCGAGATCACGCGCTCGTGGACGAGGACGATCTCAGAGGATTCGCGGACCCCATACCGAAGACTCGGCAGCAGTAGCGGGGGACGCGGTGCGAGATGTGGCGAACATAAGGGCCATAGTGACGCATCAGCGTCCCCCCACCGTCCCATCGTCTACTCGGGACGCTGTGAAACGCGCGTGCTCGCCGGCGCGTTCATTGTTCTCGGCATGAGCCTCGCAACTGCTGCACACGCAGCCCCAAGGGCGTCGACACGCACCGAGACCCTTCACATCGGGGCCGGAGCACGGCGAACCACCTCTGCACTCCCCAACATGCTCGCCAAGAGCAGCAACGTCGTTGCCCTGCGCCGGCGTGGTGTCATCGCGATGGGCGCACTCGGCGCACGCGACGAGATCGCTACGTCAGCCGCTGACGGCCTGCTTGTCACGGCCCGCACCCCCGATGGTGCCGAGTGGTGGATGTCCGCCGACGCCGTGTGGACGGACGCCGGCATCGCAACGACGCCCGATCGGCCCCGTTCGGTCGGTCTCGCGACGGCGGGGACCGACGCCGCGGCAACGCTGCTCGGTCTGAGCGACCGGCTCGGCTGGGAGGCCGCTCGTCACCTGCGCAGGGGCGGCGGGCTCGTCCAGCTGCATGGCGCCGGATCACGTGTCGACCTGGCGCCAGGCACGCAGGTGCTCGACGGCCGTCTCGGCCACGACGTGCCCACGGTCGTGCTGCTGCATGGCCAGATCGTCCGCTGGGGCTCCGGTGCCACGCTCGTGTCGGCGATCCAGCGTGCCCTGCACGGCAGCTCGGCGCCGAGCACGGACGACGGTGCCCGCCATGAGCTCGCCGAGATGACCGAGCGGCTCGGCCGCAGCGGCTTGTCAGTTGCGTCCGTCGACCTCGGATCCAAGGTTTTGCGCAGCGCCGGCATCGTGCGCTGCTCGGTGCAGCTGCTCTCGTCGTAACACGACGAGGGACGGTCGTGGGACGCGCGCGGCGTTGACTGACCTTGTGGCGGCGGTGACTCACCTCCTCACCTCGTGTCCTTGATCGTGTAACTCCGCCGCCTCCACACGGTTTCGAGGACAGAGGGTGAACGTGCAGTCCCGCCGCCACCTATTCGCCTGCTGAGCACCTGCTCGCAGGCGTTTCTGCGTTTTCGGCGGCTGGACGAATAGTGGTGCGTCAGGTGGCGCTGAGCGATTGGAACGCGCCGCCGCGAAAGGCCTCGACGAAGGCGGTGTGGTCGGCGCGCGTCGAGCGTGCGTACTCGATGGCGAACTCCTTGACCCACTCCACGAGCCCATCGACGTCGTCGCCGATGTCACGATCGATGAGGTCCTCGACCTGTGCGTCGACGAGCGTTCCTGCGGCGTCGGCATCCGAGGCGCAATGCACCTTGGCGGTCGCCTTGCCGAGGTCCTCGACGAGCTCGAGCACCTCGTCGGGTTCGGCGACGTCACCCCAGTCGAGCTCGGCCTCGTACGGCGAGAGCTCGGCGACGACGAAGCCGGTGTTGTCGATCGACGTCCAGCCGAGGAACGGGTCGGCGTGCGCCTGCAGCGCGTGTTGGGACAGGGCGGTGCGGTGCCCGTGGTGCTCGATTGCGTCGTCGAGGCGTCCGTGCTGGACGAACCGGCCGATGACGGCGTCGACGCCCTGCTTCATGGTGATCACGACGTCGTTCTCCAGCGCCTGCGACCGGCCCTCGATCAGCACGTTGTAGGCGGCGAGGCCGGCGCTGCCGATGCCGAAGCCCGAGCGGCCGACCACGTCCTTGACGTCGTAGGCGATCTCGCTCTCCTGGCGGCGGCTGTCCGGGATCGTGTCGAGGTAGCGCGAGAAGGCATCGAGGACGCGTTCGTGCTCTTCGCCGTCGAGGCGCCGGGCCGAGCTGGAATCGACGAACGTGCGCTGCTGGTCGACGACACGGGAGGAGCCGTCGAGCAGGCCCTTGCGGGACGCGCTTCGGGCGGCGTGGAGCGAGTCGAGCACGGCGCCGCGGGCGTTGTCGAGGTGCAGCGCCCACTCGTGATCGTCGTCCTCGTCGAGGTAGAAGCGCACCTGGTCGACATAGCTGCGCACATAGCGCTCGATGACGTCGTCGATCACGTCGTCGGGGAACGCCTTGTTCCACAGCAGCAGGGCGATGCTGGCCGAGAAGCGGCAGAGGTCCCATGTCCAGTGTCCGACGTACGCCTCGTCGAAGTCGTTGACGTCGAAGACGAGGATGCCGCGAGCGTCCATGTAGGTGCCGAAGTTCTCGGCGTGGAGATCGCCGTGGATCCACACCCGCGTGCTGTCGTTGCGACACCAGGGATCCGGCCGTTCGTGGACGTCGTGGTAGAAGAGGCAGGCCGAGCCGCGGAAGAACGCGAACGGGTCGTTGGCCATCTTGCGGAAGCGCTGGCGGAAGGCCAGCGGGTCGTGCTCCATCAGGTCGGCGAGGTGGCGTTCGAGGACGTCGACGATCTCGTCGCTGCGGGCAGGGGCCATCGCCCGAGGGTAGCGAGGGTACGTTGACGGGATGGACGAACGCTCGTCGAACGAAGAGGTGGCCGACGCCACCGCCGCCGCGGAGGCGGAGATGGCACCGCAGCGCGTGCCCGTCAACATGTACGAGGCACCGGAGGCGCTCGTGATCGTTGCTCCGTTCGCCGCAGTGACGGCCGACGACGTGACGGTCGAGCTGCGCGACGGGACCCTGCGATTCTTCGCTCGCCTTCGCAGCGCGGCACCGCGCAAGCACATCCTGCGCGAGTGGGACTATGGGGGCTACGAACGCGAGCTCGAGCTGCCAGAG
>JALZNU010000269.1 GCA_030857495.1 Actinomycetota bacterium
GCCGACGACGATTCCCGATGCGACGCTGGTGGCCGGAGGGGGCGACGACGGACACAGCGGCGGGCACGGAGGCGACGGATCTGCGCTCGCGGAGGCGCTCCACAACCACACGCACGGCGCCAACGCCTGGTGGTCGACACCGGCGCGCATCATGCTCATCGGCGGTGCGGTGGTGGCGATCGGGATGGTGATCTTCGCGCTGACGTGCCTGGGCGCATCCGGAAATGACCGTGGCGTCCTCATCGGAACGGCACGCGTCGCCGGCATCGTCGTCGCCGTCGGCGCGGTGCTCGATCTGCTCGCCCACTCCGAGGCGCTCGGCGGCGGCATCGCCGACGGGTTGAGTGACGTGCTGCGGGGGTCGCTGGGTACGGCGGAGGGCCTGCGCGTCGCCGGAGGTCTCGCACTGGCACTGTCGTGGGCATCGAGCACCGCGACATGGGAACTGCTCGACCGCGACGACGAGGGCGCCGCCGGGCTGCGCAACATCCCTACACTTCCGGCGTTCGGCGTGGTGGCGCTCGTCGTCTCGTTCGCGTTCGACGGTCACACCGTCAGCGAGGGACCTCGCGTTGTGCACGCCGCCGTCAACTCGGTGCACGTCGGCGCCGCCGCGGTGTGGGCCGGCGGCATCTTCGCCTTCTCCGTCGTCGCGATCCGGGCCCGCCTGCGTTCGGTCGCGCCGCGCTCGGTGGGTGCCGCAGTGCTGGAACCAGCAGGTGTCGACGAGCGGACCGAGTCCCGCTCGTCACACGAACCGCCCGCGGCGGCGACCCGCGACGTCGAACCGCGTGCGATCGACACACTCGCGGTCGGGCTCCGCTTCTCGTCCATCGCCACGGTCGCGCTCGTCGCTGTCGCCGCAGCGGGGATCGCGATGACCTGGTTCATCCTCCCGTCGTTCGACAGCCTGTGGAACTCGTCATGGGGCCGCACCCTGCTCGTCAAAATCGGAGCGACAACTCTCGTCGCACTCATGGGTGGCTACAACCAGTTCGTCCTGCTGCCCCGACTGCGCACCGATCCCGACGACGAGACCGTGCGGGAGACGGTCCGCACCGTCGTGCTCTGCGAAGCAGTCATGCTGGCGATGGTCGTCGCGGTGACCGCCTACCTCGTCAACGCCAACCCCGGCTGAGTCAGCGGGAGTCAGCGAACGGGTGAGTCGACTCGCACGTCGTCGTAGCCGGCCGCCTTCGCGGCCTCGATGATCGCGACGGCATGGTCGTGGCCGCGCACTTCGAACGTGCAGTGCACCTCGGTCTCGCGAACGTGCAGGTTCACGCCCTCCCGGAGGTGCTCGACGGCGATGAGGTTGGCGCCCGCGGCGCCGAACACGGCCAGCAGCCGCGCGAGTCCACCGGGTCGGTCGTCGATCTTGGCGAACACGACGAGACGCCGCCCCGCCGACGTCTCGTGGCGCCGGATCAGTCCCGGCACGACGCCGAGGTCGACGTTGCCGCCCGAGAGCACCACGCAGGTGGTCCCGCTCGCCGCCGGCACGACAGTGCCGGCGAGCAACGCCGCGACCCCGACCGCGCCGGCACCCTCGACGTAGAGCTTTGCGCGATCCATCAGCAGCACCATCGCGTCGGCGATCGCCTCCTCGTCGACGGTGACGACCTCGTCCAGCCACTGCTCGACGAGCGGACCCGTCACGATCCCCGGATGCTTCACGGCAATCCCGTCGGCGAGTGTGGCGATCGGCCCCGACCGCGTCGTGCCACCGGCGTACGGCGCGCACGCCGCCGTCTGCACACCCACGACCCGCACCTGCGGACGCGCCGACTTCACCGCGATCGCGATGCCCGATGCCAGTCCTCCACCTCCGAGCGGCACGATCACCGTCGCCAGGTCGTCGATGTCGTCGAGCAGCTCGAGTCCGAGCGTCCCCTGACCGGCGATCACGGCGGGGTCGTCGTAGGGATGGCACAGGACGTACCCGGACTGCTCGGACCAGGCGACGGCGAGCGCGAGCGCGTCCTCGAGGCTCGGGGCGTCCTCGTGGATGACGGCGCCGAACTGCTGTGCCGCCTCGATCTTCGTGATCGGCGCACCGATCGGGACGAAGATCTCACACGGGACGTGTGCCTCCCGTGCGGCAGATGCGAGCGCGAGCGCGTGGTTGCCCGCGCTCGCCGCCGTGACGCCTGCGAGCGTGCCCCGGCGTTGCAGCGTCGCCAGCTTGTTGGTCGCGCCGCGGATCTTGAACGCACCTGTCACCTGCAGGTTCTCGGCCTTCAGCACGACCTCACCGCCGGCGCGATGGGTCAACGAGAGTGACGCCACGACCGGCGTGTGCTTGATCACGTCGGCGACGACGGCCGCCGCGTTGCGGATGTCGTCGACGCCGATCGACGTGCTGTCGTCGGGCCCCATCGAGACGATCACCGTAGTGCGTGACCTGGGCTCGTGAGCGCCGAGCGGGTTTAGGGTGGATTTCCAAGCCTTTGGTAGATTTGTGCCCCGATGTCGCAGTTCCTCCGCGAATACCTCACGGTCATCTGGTTCGGCGCCGCCGGTGTCCTCCTCGGCGCGGCGTTGTTCGGCATCTCGGCCCTGATCCGGCCCAACCACCCCACCAGGCAGAAGTCGATCGCCTACGAGAGCGGCGTCGATCCTGTCGGCATCGGCTGGTCGCAGAGCCAGATCCGCTACTACGTGTTCGCCCTGCTCTTCGTCATCTTCGACGTCGAGGCCGTGTTCCTCTTCCCGTGGGCGGCGGAGGTCGAGCGCTACGGCACGTTCGGTCTCGTCGTCATGCTTGCCTTCATCTTCCTGCTGCTGGACGGCTTGATCTACGCCTGGAAGCGGGGGCTGCTGAAGTGGGTCTAGTCGAGAAGGGCCGGCTGCCGGCACCACTCAACAAGCTCTTCAACCTCGGGCGTTCCTACAGCATGTGGGTGTACCAGTGGGGTCTCGCCTGCTGCGCGATCGAGATGGGCGCCGCCTTCGCCTCGCCTCGCTACGACGTGATGCGCCTCGGAGTCATCCCGCTGCCCGCCAGCCCGCGCCAGGCCGACTTCGTGGTGATCTCCGGCACGGTGACCGACAAGATGGCTCCTGCGATCAAGCGGCTCTACGAGCAGATGCCAGAGCCCAAGTACGTCATCTCGATGGGAAGTTGCGCCAACTGCGGCGGCCCGTACTGGGACAGCTACTCCGTCACGAAGGGCGTCGACCAGATGATCCCCGTCGACGTGTACGTCCCCGGCTGCCCGCCGCGGCCAGAGGCCCTGCTCGAAGGCGTCGTGCTCCTGCAGCAGCGGATCAAGAGCGAGGACATGGGGGCGAAGTGGCGCGGTGAGGGAACGAA
>JALZNU010000270.1 GCA_030857495.1 Actinomycetota bacterium
GAAGTACGTCTCCTCGTCGCCGAGCGCTGCCGTGATCGACTCCACGATCCACTCGGCATCGGTGGCGACGAGCACGTTGACGGTCACGGCTGCGAGGTTACCGATCGTCGAACAGCGTGACCCGAATCCGCTCGAGCGCAGCGAGGTCGTGCACGTCACCGTGCAGCAACGGCACCTCGCTCACCCGTTCGGCCCCGACCTTCTCCTCGAGTGGCGAGATCACCGCCAGCTCGGCGTCGCGCATCGCTGCGAGCTCGGCGGCGTTGCGCCACAGTGCACCGAGACTGTCTCCACCGTGCTCACCGTCCTGCTCGCCGTTCGACGAGGCCTCGTCGGCGCTGGCGGCGGCCGCTGCGGCCGACCACGTGCCGAATTGCGGATGAACGCGGTTCACGATCGCGGCGCTCACCGTCGTCTCGTGGCGATCCAGCTGTCGCGCGAACCACACCGCCTCTGCAACCGTGTCGTGACGCGCAGAGGCGACGAGCACGAACCCGGTGACGTCGGATCGCAGCAGCGCGGCGACGGCGTCCGCTCGATCACGGAAGCCGCCCTCCATCCCGGCGAAGGCCTGGAAGAACGCCACCGCGTCGGCGAGCACGTCGGAGCCGACCACCTTGCCGACGGCTCGCAGCACGGGTTGCGCACCGAGATTGAACACGCCCATGCCCTTGCGCGCCGGCAGCATCATCACCCGGAAGAGCCGGTGATCGAGGAAGCGCGTCAGCACGCCTGGCGCCTCGAGGAAGTCGAGCGCGTGGCGGGAGGGCGGCGTGTCGACGATCACGACGTCGAATCGGTCGTCGCCGTGCAGCGCGTGCAGCGTCTCGGCCGCCATGTACTCCTGGGTCCCGCTGAGTGCGCTGGCGATGTTGCGGTAGAAGCGGTTCTCGACGATCCTCGCCGCCTGCTCCTCGTTCGCAGCGTGCTGGTGCACGAGGCCATCGAACGTGACGGCAGGGTCGAGCATCATTGCCCACAGCTCACCGCGGCCGTCTGCTCCGGCGTGCTCGATCTCGATGCGTTGCGGCTCGGGGGCGAGCCCGTCGGGGAGCCCGAGTGCGTCAGCGAGCCGGCGGGCAGGATCGATGGTCACGACGACCGCGCGGCGCCCGTCGCTCGCTGCGGCGAGTCCAAGCACCGCAGCCACCGTGGTCTTGCCGACGCCACCTGAGCCGCAGCACACCACGACGTCACGCCCCGACAGCGCCGAACGCAGCGACGTCATCGCACCGTCTCGACGGCCATCGCCGCGGCCAGCGTGCTGATGCCGCCGGCATCCAGCCCCGCCACGGGAAGTGCGGGCAATCGCACCTGGGCCAGCGCCAGCTCGTCGGCCAGTCGCACCAGCTCGGCCTGTTGCATCTGCCAGCGGGCGACGCGGAACGCCGCTGCCTCACGGAGCGCACCAGCCACCTCGTCGTCGACGCCGTCGATGCCGTCGATGCCGTCCCCCGAGCGCAGACCTCGGCCGCTGGCGACGTCGGGCTCCTGCTCGACGCCGTTCACCACGACAGGCCCGAGCTGCACGCCGACGCGCTCCTCCAGCGCGTACGCCGTCTCGACCACCTCGTTGACGGGGGTCGTCTCTGGCACCGTCACAAGCACGACCTGGCAGCGCTGCGGATCCTGGAGCAGCGACAGGACGTCACGTGCCTGACGGTGCACGGGTCCGCCGCGCGCTGCGTCGTGCAGCCCCCGTGCGGACGTCAGGAACGTGATCGCGTGCCCTGCGGCGGGGCCGTCGACGACGATCAGGTCGTAGTCGCCGGAGCGCTCCAGCTGCTTGATCTTGCCGAGCACGACGATGTCGTCGATCCCTGGCGCCGCCGTGCCGACCACATCGATCACGCCGGTCGACGCCAGCCGCTTGGCGATTCGTGCGAACCCGTGTTCGCGGAGGTACTCGTCGAGCGCCGATGGCGCGTCGATCGCCGACACGTCGATGTCGCCCACGAGGTCGGCGAGCGCCGGCTTCCCGTCGAGCTCGACAACGAGCACGCGACGCCCGGCATCGGCTGCCGCACGCGCCACCACAGCCGTTACCGTGGTCTTGCCGACACCCCCCTTGCCGGCCACGACGACGACCCGTGACGCCGTCAACAGCGGCACTGCATCATCACGCTCGGGAGGCACCTTTGCGCAGACTAGCCCTCGCCCTGCTGGGCGCCTCGGCGTGCCTCGCCGTGCTCGGGTCGCCGGCGCAGGCGCAGGACGACGACTCGGGGGCCGACGACAGTGGACAAGCTGTCGCTGACGTCGCGCCCGTCGACGTGCAGCAGGTGAGTGGACTGATGGACGAGATCCTCGTCACCGAGATCCGCAGCGCCATCCGCCGCGCCGACGAGGACGGCTCGCAAGCGCTGATCCTGCAGATCAACAGTCGCGGCGCCGTGGTCGGGCGCGACACGATGGAGAACCTGCTCGAGGACGTCGCCGACGCGCCGGTGCCCGTCGCGATCTGGGTCGGCCCTTCCGGTGCCCGCCTCTACGGCACGCCAGCGCAGCTGCTCGCCGCCGCCGACGTCACGGGCATGGCGCCGGGAGCGAGGGTCGGCGAGATCGGCACGCCGCTTTCGCCGGGCGGCGCCACCGTCGACTTCGGCGAGGCCGAGTCGCGCCTGCGCGAGGGATCGATGGGACTCACGGAGGCGCGCGAGCTCGGCGTGTTCAAGCAACGGATCTCCGATGAGGGCGTCCCAACCCTGCGCAGCATGGTCAACGCGCTCGACGGGTACGAGGAGAACGGGGTCACGGTGGAGACCACGGAGGAATCGGTAGCCGACGACGGGACACCGCAGCGCGACACCACGGCAACCGTGCGGCTGTCCAAGCTCGGGCTGCTGCAGCAGCTGTTCCACACCGTCGCCTCCCCCGCCGTGACCTACCTGCTGTTCCTCGTCGGTCTCAGCTTGCTCGTCTTCGAGTTCTTCACCGCCGGCGTCGGCATCGCCGGCGTCGTGGGCGCGGTGTGCACGTTCCTCGCCTGCACGGGACTCGCAGTGCTCCCCGTGCGCCCGTTCGCCGTGGCGATGCTGGTGGCGGCGATGGTTGCGTTCGCCGTCGACGTGCAGGTCGGCATTCCACGGTTCTGGACCGGCGTCGGGCTCGTGCTCGTCGCGCTCGGCAGCTGGGTGCTCTACGAGCCGTTACCGGGCGCGACGCTGCGGCCGTCGTGGATCACGTTTCTCGCCGGCATCGGCGGGATCGCGCTCGCCTACATCGTCGGCATGCCCTCGATGGTGCGCACGCGCTTCGCCACGCCGACCATCGGTCGCGAATGGATGCTCGACGAGCTCGGCACCGTGGTGC
>JALZNU010000271.1 GCA_030857495.1 Actinomycetota bacterium
GATCAAGGGCACGGTCGTCGCCTTCATGGCCGCCGGGCAGGAGGTCGCTGCGGTCAGGTTCCTCTGCGACGAGCTTGACGTGGGGATCTTCGACGCCCTGCGTACGGCGCGCGAGGCCGCCGGCATGCCGATCAGCTGAGGCCGGTCCCCGCCAGTGCCTGGAGCGCGAGGCGGTACGAGTCGGCTCCGAAGCCAGCGATGGTGCCGCTCGCGACGCCCGAGATCACGCTCGTGTGCCGGAACTCCTCGCGCGCCATCGGGTTCGACAGATGGACCTCGATGAGCGGTGCGCTCAGCTGCACACAGGCGTCCCGCAGGGCGTAGCTGTAGTGGGTGAACGCGGCAGGGTTGAGCACGACGGCGGACCCCGAGTCGGCGGCCTCGTGCAGCCAGGCGACGAGGTCCGCCTCGCTGTCTGTCTGCCGCACCTCGACCTCGAGACCCAGGTCAGCGCCCCACGCGCGGCAGGACACCACCAGGTCGCCGTACGACGTCGAGCCGTAGACCTCGGGCTCACGGGAGCCGAGGCGCCCGAGGTTGGGACCGTTGAGGACGAGCACAAGCACGAGCGGAGCCTACCGGTGATCGCGCGGAGCGAGCTCCGCGAACGCCGCTGTCAGCAGACCCGGGTCGGGGCTCTCGAGGATCGACGGTCGTGCCAGCCCGTCCAGCACGACGAAGCGCATGCTGTCGCCCCGCGACTTCTTGTCGACCAGCATGGCGCCGTGCAGTGTCGACCAGTCGGCACCGGCGTACGAGGTGGGAAGTCCGACCGCTTCGAGCACGCTGCGGTGCCGGTCGGCGGTTGCGTCGTCGAGGCGCTCCGCGAGCCTCGCCAGCTCCGCGGCGTACGTCATCCCGACCGCGACGGCCTCGCCGTGCCTCCATGAGTAGTGTTCGGCCCGCTCGACCGCGTGGCCGAGCGTGTGACCGTAGTTGAGTGCCTCGCGACCGACCTGCGCGCCTCGTGAGGTGGCCTCGTAGAGGTCGAGGCTGACGACATCGGCCTTGACCTGGATGGCCCGCTCGATGAGCTCGCGACAGCGTGCGGTGGTGGGGTCGACAGCCTCCTCGGGATCGTCCTCGACCAGCTCGAGGATGTGCGGGTCGACGATGAAGCCGCACTTGACGGCCTCCGCCATACCGCTGACCACGTCGGCACGGGCGAGGGTGCCCAGGCTGGCGAGGTCACACAGCACTCCTGCCGGCTCGTGGAACGAACCGACGAGGTTCTTGCCCTCGGCCGTGTTGATCCCCGTCTTGCCGCCGACGGCGGCGTCGACCATCGCGAGCAGAGTGGTGGGGATGTGCACCACCTTCAACCCGCGCAGGAACGTGGCGGCGACAAAGCCCGCGAGATCGGTCGTGGCTCCTCCGCCGACGCTGACCACGGCGTCCGAGCGCGTGAGTCCGGCCCGCCCGAGCGTCATCCAGCAGTGCGCCGCGACCTCGGCGGTCTTCGCCGCCTCGGCGTTCGGCACCTCGATGGCGTGGGCGCTGTAGCCCACAGCCGCAAGATCGTCACGGATCGCGAGACCGGACGCCGACAGCGCCTGCGGGTGGATGACCGCGACGCGGCGTACCTCGTCACCCACCATGGTGGCGAGCTCACCGAGCACGCCGTGTCCGACCACCACGTCGTACGGCGTCCGCGCCTGCACCCGGATGCGGGTCACCTCAGCCACTCGATGCCTCACCCGATCCCAAGGCGGCGAGCTCTCTCTCGACCGCATCGGCGACCTCCTCGACCGGTCGGCGGTCCGTCAGCACGGTGACTGTCGCGACCTCTCGGTACAGGGGGCGACGCCCATCCAGCAGAGCCTTGAGCTGGCTGCGGACGTTGCCGAGCAGCAACGGCCGCGTCACGCCGAGACCGACGCGAGATGAGGCCTCCGCCAGCCCCACATCGAGGAACGCGACGTGCTGACCGGCGAGCGCCGCCCGCGTCGACGGGTCGAGGACGGCTCCTCCGCCGAGAGCCAACACACCTTCGTGCGATGTCAGAGCGGCGGTCACGGCCGCGGCTTCCAGCCGGCGGAAGGCCGCTTCGCCGTCGTCGACGAAGATGTCACTGACCGGCTTGCCCGCTTGGTCCTCCACGTCCTGGTCGGTGTCGCGGAAGGTGAGACCCCATCGCCGAGCCAGCAGCAACCCGACGGTCGTCTTGCCGGCGCCTGGTGGGCCGACGACAACCAACCGCGGGTGCACGACCCCGCTCACCGGTACCTCATCGCGGCCAGGTATCCGTCTCGGTTCCGTCGGGTCTCGCCCACGGAGTCTCCGCCGAACTTCTCGAGGGTCGCCTCCGCCAGCACGAGCGCGACCATCGCCTCGGCGACCACGGCAGCAGCAGGCACGGCGCAGACGTCCGAACGCTGATGGTGAGCGACGGCCGACTCGCCGGTCGCCACGTCAACGGTCCGCAACGCCCGCGGGATGGTGGCGATCGGCTTCATCGCCGCGCGCACCCGAAGCAGCTCGCCAGTCGACATCCCGCCCTCGGTGCCGCCGGAGCGATGCGACGTCCGGCGGATGCCGTCTGGACCTGGCTCGATCTCGTCATGCGCGGCGGAGCCAGGGCCGCGGGCCAGCTCGAAACCGTCTCCTACCTCGACGCCCTTGATGGCCTGGATGCCCATCAGGGCACCGGCGAGGCGAGAGTCGAGTCGCCGGTCCCAGTGGACGTGGGAGCCGAGACCCGGCGGGAGACCGTAGGCGACGACCTCGACAATGCCGCCGAGGGTGTCGCCTTCCTCGTGCGCCTGGTCGATCTGCGCAGTCATCGCGGCGCTGGCGTCAGGATCGAGACAGCGCACAGGGTCGCCGTCGAGGGCGTCGACCTGGTCGGGTCTGGGCACCACACCGGTCGGCGCCTGCGCCGCCCCGATGGAGACGACGTGGGCGACGAGGTTGATGTCGAACGCCTGAGCGAGGAACGCCGATGTCACCGCGCCCAGAGCGACCCGGGCGGCCGTCTCACGAGCACTTGCCCGCTCGAGGACAGGACGTGCCTCGTCGAAGTCGTACTTCTGCATACCCACGAGGTCGGCGTGACCCGGCCTGGGTCTCGTCAGGGGGGCGTTGCGCGCCAGACCTTCGAGGACGTCGGGGTCGACGCGGTCGGCAGACATCACCTGCTCCCACTTCGGCCACTCGGTGTTGCCGATCGTCACGGCAACGGGTGCACCCGTGGTCAGACCGTGCCTGACGCCTCCGAGGATCGTCACCTCGTCCTGCTCGAACTTCATCCGGGCTCCACGGCCGTAGCCGAGCCGACGACGCGCCAGAAC
>JALZNU010000272.1 GCA_030857495.1 Actinomycetota bacterium
CGACCTCGATGCCGGCGCGCGTCGATCCTGTGAACGACACCATGTCGACATCGGGGTGCGCCGACAGCGCCGCGCCGACCGTGGCACCGTCACCTTGGACGAGGTTGAACACGCCGGGCGGGACACCCGCCTCGTCGAGCACCTCGGTGAAGAGGATCGCGCTCAGTGGAGCGACCTCGGACGGCTTGAGCACCATCGTGCAGCCGGCGGCCAGCGCCGGGCCGACCTTGCACGTGATCTGGTTCAGCGGCCAGTTCCACGGCGTGATCAGCGCACACACCCCGACGGGTTCGCGCACGACGAGCGACGTGCCGACCTCGTGCTCGAACTCGAAGTCGGCGAGCACCTGACGGACCGTCATCAGATGGCCGATCCCGGCGGCCGACTGGGCGTTGACCGCGAACTTCAGCGGCGCACCCATCTCCTGGCTGATGACCTCGCCGATGTCCCCCATGCGCGAGCCGTACACCTCGATCACGCGGTCGAGCAGCGCGAGCCGCTCGTCGCGGGTCGTGGACGAGTAGGCCTCGAACGCGGACCTCGCCGCCGCAACGGCGGCGTCGACATCGACGCTGCCGCCCATCGCGATCGAGTCGATCTCCTGCTCGGTCGCCGGGTTGATCACTGCAAGCGTCTCGTCGCCGTGCGGCGGGACCCACTTCCCGCCGATGTAGAACTCCCGAGCGTGCTCCATGTTGATCTCCCTTGCCGTCGATTCGGATGTGACGCCGACTCTAGGAGCCTCGTCGCGAGACCTCGTCACGGTGCCGGCTCTACACTCCCTGCGCGAAGGGAGAGGGTCGACTTGCAGAGCACACCGGCACCGCCGACCGCGGCGCCTCCACCACCGCCGCCGCCACCGTCTGCGCCCTATCCGGTGATGCTGGCGCGCGAGACGGGTGCCGCGCTCGGCCGTCTCGCGGGACAGGGCCGCACTGCGAACCGCCTCCGCGGGCTCCAGGCGGCGACGGTCGTCGCGGCGATCCTGTTCGCGCTGCTGGGCTCATTCGGACTCGCCCGGCGTGATGCCGCGATCGACGACGTGCGCCAGGCGTCATCGCAGCTGATCGCCGTCCAGAACATCCGGGTCTCGTTGGTGCAGGCGGACTCGATCGCAACGTCGTCGTACCTCGCCGGTGGACAGGAGGACCCTGCGAAGCGCACGGAGTACCTCGCCGCCATCGCCCGCGCGACCGACCAGCTCGTCGACGTCTCGAACGGCGTCGACAGCGCCGACGCCGCACGGCTCGCCGAGGCGAGTGAGCTGCTCGGCGGCTACGTCGGGCTCGTCGAGCAGGCTCGCGCCAACAACCGGCAGGGCTTCCCGGTCGGTGCCGCCTACCAACGTCAGGCGAACGCAGTCGTCACCAACGACGCCCCGGAGGACGCGGACATCGTCACGCTGCTGCGCGAGGTGGAACAGAGCCAGCGAGCAACCATCAACGAACGACTCGACGACGCCCACCGCGCCGGCGCGTGGTTCGACGTCGCCGGGTGGACGCTGCTGGGCATGATTCTCGTCGGACTGCTGTGGTTGGCGAGACGGTTCAAACGACTCGTCAACGTCCCGATCGCCGTCGCAGGGGTGCTGTTGGCGATCGTCGTGCTCGCCGGGACCAGCCGCCAGGGCAGTTCGGTGAGTGACGCCGACGAGGCGGTGGGGACGTTGCAGACCGCCGACCTCGCGACGCAGAGTCGTGCGGCGGGTTTCGACGCCCGCTCGCAGGAGGCACTGGCGTTGATCAATCGCGGCAACGGTCAGGCCAACGAGGCGCGCTGGCTCATCGCCCAGGCCACCGCCGCCCAGTCGCTCGATCGCTGCCGGGCGTGTGAGCCGTCGGCGATCGCCTTCGGCCGCTACTCCGACGCCCACGAGCGGCTGCGCGATGCCGACGACTCGGGCGACTGGGACGGCGCCGTCGCGATGACGCTCGGCAACCAAGGTGGCCTCGTCGACGAGTTCGATGCGTTCGCCGACGCCACCGAGTCGGTCAGCGACGACAACGCCGCGCGCGCCGACGAACTCCTCAGCGACGCCCGCTCGGGACTCGGGATGCTGCGGATCCTGACGATCGCCACCGGGTTGATCGTTGCCGTGCTGGTCGCGATCGGGTACGGCCAGCGGCTGCGGGAGTACCGCTGATGCGGCGACGTCAGAGTGTCGCTGCGCTGGTCGCCGTCGCGCTGTGGGGCTGCTCGGGCGGCACGTCGTTGCCCGACGCAGTGAGCGTCGAGGTCGACGCTCCCGCCACCGCGGCGCCACCACCGGCGCCGGAGTGCAGCGAGGCCGAGGCCGCCAAGGACGCCAAGGACGCCACGAGGTCGTACGACCCGTTGTCGCCGATGCCGACGCCCGGGGGTGCGATGCCGTCCGGCTCGAAGATGGAGGAGATCGCGCAGCGCGGCCGGCTCATCGTCGGCATCTCCGGCGACACGCTGCTGTTCGGTTCGCGCAACCCATTCACGGGGGACCTCGAGGGGTTCGACGTCGACATGTTGAAGGAGGTCGCGCTCGCCATCTTCGGAGGCCGCTACGAGGACGTCGACGACGACGAGCTCATCGAATACCGGGTCATCACGTACGCGCAGCGCCTCCCGGCGCTCGAGGCGGGACCGGACAACGGCGGGGTCGACATCGTCGCCCACACCATGACGATCAACTGCGCCCGGTGGCTGCGCATCGCGTTCTCGTCGAAGTACTACGACGCCGGACAGAAGGTGCTCGTCAAGCAGGACTCCGGCTTCGACGACGTCGGGCAGCTCGATGCCGCCAACGCCAGGGTGTGCGCCCCGCTCGGCAGCACCAACATCGACGAGATCAGCGATGCGACGCGGTACCCGGGTCTCGAGGTCGTCGGTCGGGCCGACATCAGCGACTGCCTCGTCGCCCTCCAGCAGGGTGACGCCGACGCGGTCACGGGCGACGACACGGTGCTCGCCGGCTTCGTCGCCCAGGACCCCAACACCCAGGTCGTCGGCGAGACGTTCACCGAGGAGCCGTACGGGCTCGGCATGAACGCCGACGACATCGACTTCGTGGAGTTCGTCAACGGCGTGCTGGAGGACGTGCGGTCGAACGGCAGGTGGACCGAGATCTACGAGAAGTGGCTGCTCGACACGGGCGCCCTGGACCCGCCGGCGCCGGAACCGCCGGCCGCGGTGTACGGACGCTGAGCGCGATGGCTGCTCCCCCGTTCGACCTCGGCGCCTGGCTCGGGCAGTGGCGCGACTGGATGACGCCGATGACCGATCGGTTGCTCCAGCTCGACGACCGCACGCAGTCGGGCAC
>JALZNU010000046.1 GCA_030857495.1 Actinomycetota bacterium
GTACAAGCAGGGGGCCGTCGAGCTCGACCAGGCAGAGTGGCTCGGGGACATCGCCATCGAGTGGCGCGGCCGATCCGACGACATGCTCGTATCGGCGATGATCGACGACTACGAGGGGTGACGTGAGCGACGGATTGTTCGAGCAGCAGATGAAGCGGGCGATCGAAGCGGTGATCCTCGTCGCCCACGAGCCGGTGCCGCCGGACCTCCTGGCGCAGCTGCTCGAACAGCCGCTGGTGCTGATCGAGCAGTGGTGCCGTGACCTCGGCGAGCGCTATCGCAGGGACGGCAACGGCTTCGAGCTCGTCAAGATCGCCGGTGGTTACCGCTATCAGACCGTCGGCGAGCTGGCACCGTACGTCGAGCGCTTCTTGCTGCACGACCAGCGGGCGAGGATGTCGGGCGCGGCGCTCGAAACACTGGCCATCGTGGCCTACCGCCAACCAATCTCGCGGGCTCAGATCACGTCGATCCGCGGTGTCGACCCCGACGGCGTCCTACGCACGCTGACGGCACGTGGCTACGTCACCCAGGTCGGGCGCGATCCGGGTCCGGGCCAGGCGATCCTGTTCGGCACGACGGCGCTGTTCCTCGAGCGGCTCGGCCTCGATCACCTCGGCGACCTGCCGTCAATCGCCCAGTACGTGCCCGGTGCCGATGTCGTCGAGGCCCTCGAGGTCGGCCTCGGCATCGATGGCGCCTGACGCCGACGACACGGAGGGCATCCGGCTGCAGCGTGTGCTTGCGCAGCGCGGGTGGGGCTCGCGTCGCGTCTGCGAAGAGCTGATCGAAGCGGGACGGGTCACGGTCAACGGCGAGGTCGCCCAGCTCGGCCGACGCGTCGTGCCCGAGGTCGATCTCGTCGCCGTCGACGGCGCGCCGGTCGGGACGCGATCAGGTCTCGTGTACTACCTGCTCAACAAGCCGGTCGGCGTCGTCAGCACAGCGAAGGACACGCATGGGCGTCCTACCGTGGTCGACCTCGTACCCGGCGAGCCCCGGGTGTACCCCGTCGGGCGCCTCGACGCCGACTCCGAAGGACTGCTGGTGCTCACGAACGACGGCGATCTCGCCAACCGCGTCGCCCACCCGAGCAACGGCGTCGACAAGGAGTACCTCGTCGATGTCGAGGTACGCAGCGGTGGCGGCAAGGTCGGCGACGGCGCGATCCGTCGGTTGCGCACCGGCATCGAGTTGGACGATCAGCTCACGGCGCCCGCGCGCGTGTCCCAGCCGAGCCCCGGCGTGCTGCGCATCGTCATTCACGAGGGTCGCAACCGCCAGGTACGTCGCATGTGCGATGCCGTCGGGCATCCTGTCCGCCGGCTCGTTCGCACCCGCATCGGGCCGCTGCGCGACCGGCGGCTGGCGCCGGGGGAGTGGCGCTTGCTGTCGTCCGACGAGCTGATCGCGCTGCAGCGCTCGCTCGGCTCCCGCAAGACGGCAAAGGGGCGCAAGTACCCTGGTCAGGTGTGAGCCCGCCACGCCACGCCAACGTGATCGGCCTCGGGCTGATCGGTTCGTCCGTCGCCCTCGCGCTGCGGGCGAGAGGATGGACCGTCGCCGGCACCGACGTCGACATCGACCGCCAGCGTGAGGCGCTCGGCCGGGCCGTCATCGACGAGGAGGGCCTCGTCGCCGACGCGGCGGTCACGTTCGTCGCAGTTCCGGTGCTCGCAGTCGCCGACGCCGTGAAGTCGGCGCTCGCCGAGACGACCGGCGTCGTCACCGATGTCGGCGGAGTCAAGGCGCCCGTCGCGGCCGCGATCGACGATCCGCGTTTCGTCGGGGGTCACCCCATGGCCGGAAGCGAGCTGGAGGGGCCCGACGGTGCCGACGCCGACATGTTCTCCGGGGCCGTGTGGGTGCTCACGCCGAGTGGGGCGACGGCGGATCGCACGTTCTCGGCGGTCGCCAGCGTCGTCGCCGAGCTGGGCGCCGAGGTCGTCGCGCTCGCACCCCAGCACCACGACGAGCTCGTCGCCGTCATCTCGCACGTGCCACACCTCGCGGCGGCGTCGCTGATGCTGCTCGCCAGCGACCGCTCCGAGGAGCACGCTGCGCTGCTGCGTCTCGCCGCCGGCGGCTTCAGGGACATGACGAGGATCGCCAGCGGTCACCCCGACCACTGGCTCGACGTGTGTGCCGAGAACCGTCCGGCAATCGTCGCCGGCCTCGATTCGTTCGTCGCCGCGCTCAGCGAGCTGCGTCGCGTCGTCGACGCCGACGACCGCGTCGTCCTCCTCGATCGCCTCGAACGCGCCCGCGCTGCCCGGCACAACCTGCCGTCGCGGGTGACGCAACCCGAGACTCTGGCGGAGGTGCGCATCCCGATTCCCGACAGGCCGGGTGCCGCTGCCGAGATCTTCACGCTGGCCGCCGAGTTGGGCGTCAACATCCCGATGTTCGAGGTCGTGCACGTCGCAGAGGCCAACACCGGTGTCGCCGTCATGCTCGTCGACGCGACGAGCGCCGACCTGTTCCGCGGCGGGCTCATCGCCCGTGGCTACCGACCGTCGGTGCAGTCTCTGTCGTGAGGCCGTACGAGGTGCCGACGGGGGAACACCAGATCGAGGCAGTCGTGGCCGTCCCCGCGTCGAAGAGCATCACCAACAGGGCGCTCGTTTGCGCAGCACTCGCCGAGGGTGAGACGGTCATCGAGGGCATCGCGCCCGGTGACGACACGGTGGCCATGATCCGCTGCCTCGAAGGGCTCGGCGCCCGCATCGAGCTGCGCGACGAGGATGTCGCCGTCGTGCGCGGGTTCGGCGGCAAGCCGACGGGGCCCGCAACGACGCTCAACGCCGGGCTCGCCGGCACGACGTCGCGGTTCGTCACGGCGATCGCGGCGCTCGGCGACCAGCCGTACACGATCGACGGCGCGCCGCCGCTGCGGCGGCGACCGATGGGACCGCTGCACGAGGCGCTCGCCGCGCTCGGTGCTCACCTCGAACACGGTGTCATCGCCGGATGCCTACCCGTCACGGTCACCGGCCCGGCACGGGCGGGGCTCCCGCTGCTGATGCCCGGCGACGTGTCGTCGCAGTACGTGTCGGCGCTGATGATGATTGGGCCCTACCTCCCCGGCGGTCTCGATCTGCATGTGACGACACCGCTCGTGTCGGTCCCGTACGTGTGGACGACGGCGGCTGTGATGCGTGCGTTCGGATGCCAGTCCGTCGGGGTCCACGACGACCGCGCCGTGTCCGTTGCGCCCGGCGCTTACGAGTCGGGCATCACGTACGGCGTCGAGCCGGACGCCTCGTCGGCCAGCTATCCGCTCGCGCTCGCCGCCGTGATGGGTGGCACCCTCAAGGTCCCGGGGCTCGGGCGGGGCTCGATCCAGGGCGACGTCGAGTTCGTCGAGCTGCTCGCCGAGATGGGGTGCGACGCCCGGCGCGATGACGACGGCATTCGGCTGACCCGCGATCCCGGCGTGCCGCTCGAGGGTATCGAGGCCGACCTGTCCGACATGTCCGACCTCGTACCGTCGCTGGCGGTCGTCGCCATGTTCGCCCATTCGCCGACCGTGATCTCAGGTGTCGAGTTCATCCGCAGCAAGGAGAGCGATCGCATCGGCGACCTCGCCGCCGAGCTGACGAAGACGGGCGGTGCGGTCTACGAGCAGACCGACGGGCTCGTCATCGAACCGGCGCCGCTCCACGGGGCCCGGCTGGCGACCCACGACGATCATCGCCTGGCGATGGCGTTCTCGGTGCTCGGCGCCGCCGTCGCAGGCATCGAGATCGACGACAGTGACGTCGTGTCGAAGTCGTGGCCCGACTACTGGGAGACGTTCGAGTGGCTCGTCGCCGAGTCGAGGCGATAGATCCGGCGCTCCAGCGTCGCACCGTCGCCGCGCCGTAGCTCAGGCTTGACGATGTCGTCGAACGCGATGGTGACGTCGCGGCGTCGCCACCGGGGCGCTGCCGTGAGCGCGGCGGTGAGGATCCTGACGGCGAGGCTCTGGGCGACGCGGTGGTGGCTGTCGGCGTGGAGCGCCTCGGCGAGCAGCGCGGCCGAGACGTCGCCCTCGACGCGGACGTCGACCGATCCCCGCCACGGCAGAGAGATGATGCGGTGGTCGAAGCGCTGGTCGAGGAGGTCGGTGAGCGGTCGTTCGATTCCGCTGCGGGCGATGTAGGCGGCGATGTCGCGGTCGAAGTGCGCCGCCTGCTTGGCGGTGAACACGAGTGTCGACGCGCCGCCGCTGGCGGCTCCGTCTTCCAGCGTGCACCACCAGAGGTGGCTCGGGAAGTCGATGATCTTGGCGCTCGATGCTTCGGGCACCTCGATGTAGCCGGCCTTGGCGACTCGTGTCAGCTCGGCGACGACGGCTGAAGGATCGGGCACGTGTTCGAGCACGTGCGAGCAGATGACGTAGTCGAACACGCCGTCGGCGAAGGGCATGTCGTCGGCGGGGGCGTCGAACAGCGGGCAGGTCACGCGTGCCTCTCCGGTGCCGGAGCGCTGGCCGGCGTGTTCGACATCGACGTAGCGATCGACTAGGACGTCGGCCCGCCATGACGGTTTGTCACCGCTGCCGACGTCGAGCACGAGCGCGTCGTCGCCGACCGGCACGTTTATGCGACGCCGGTGGAACGAGCGCAGCTGGTCGACGATGAGCATGCTCATGCCGGTCGAGCGAACGCAGGTGAGCCGAACGGTGATGGGGTCCGGGGGCGCAGCCTCCGAGGATCGTGGTGCATGCTCGGCACGGCGACGAGTATCACATGTCGCCTCAGCATTCGTGGCCGCGCTCCACTGTCGGCAGCGCCCTGCATGGAAGGATGGCGTGCCGTGCCACGCACCACTACGGTCGCTGCCTTCGACTTCGACGGCACGCTCAGCACCCACGACTGCGTCGTGCCGTTCATGCGCAAGGTCGCCGGCACGCCGCGCTTCGTCGCCCGTCTCGCCGCGCGGCCGCTGCCGCTCATCGCTGCGCTGGCACGACGCGACCGCGACGCGGTCAAGGAGCTGGCGACGCGAGCTGCGTTCGGCGGTCGAAGCGCGGCCGACGTCGACGCCGTCGGACGCGTCTTCGCCGCACAGGTCGTCGCCGGTGGGGTGCGGTCCGACACCGTCGAGCGGCTGCGTGCTCATCTCGACGACGGCGACACGGTCGTCATCGTGTCGGCGTCGTTGCAGCCGTACCTCGACCCCGTCGGCGCCGCGCTCGGTGCCCATGGCGTGCTGTGCACCCGTCTCGCGGTGGACGACGACGGAGTGCTCACGGGCGCGCTCGAGGGCGAGAACTGTCGCGCAGAAGAGAAGGTGCGACGGCTCTCGAGCTGGCTCACGGCCGAACACCTCGCCCGTGAGAACGTGCATCTCGTGGTGTACGGCGACTCCGTCGGCGACCACGCCCTGCTGGCCGAGGCAGACTCGGGGTTCTGGGCGGCACGCCGTACACTCGCCGCGTGGCGCTCGCCGTGAAGACGACTCCGTCACTGGCGCGTGCCCTCGTGCGCGAAGCCCGCCCGAAGCAGTGGCTGAAGAACGTCCTCGTGTTCGCCGCGCCGGCGGCCGCCGGCGTGATCGACGAACCGACGGAGCTGGGACGATCGCTCCTCGCGTTCGTGGCGATGTGCCTCGTGTCGAGCGGGACCTATTACTGGAACGACCTGTTCGACCTCGAGGCCGATCGCTCGCATCCCACCAAGAAGCACCGCCCGATCGCGTCGGGTCTCATCCCGCTGGCGATCGCCCGCGGCGTCGGCGTCGTGCTGTTGCTCGCCGGATGTGGCGTGGCTGCGCTCACGGGCCGCTGGCAGGCCGTCGTCGTCGTCGCCTTCTACGCCGTGCTGACGCTCAGCTACACGGTGATCTGGAAGCACGTCGCAGTGCTCGACCTCGTCGTGGTGGCGTCCGGCTTCGTGCTGCGCGCCGCGGCAGGTGCCGTCGCCACCGATGTGGCGATGTCGGACTGGTTCGTGCTCGTGACGACGTTCGGCTCCCTGTTCATCGTCGCCGGCAAACGCTACGCCGAGCTACACGAACTGGGTGAGGGTGCCACGCTCACGAGGGCGACGCTCGGCGACTACAGCTTGCAGTACCTGCGCATGGTCGTGTCCGTCGCCTGCGGTGGCACGCTCATCAGCTACTGCATGTGGGCATTCGAGCGGGCGAACGTGCGGCTCGCGACGAACGACCTCGAACTGCCGCTGTACCAGTTGACGATCGTCCCGATGCTGGCGGCGCTGTTGCGATATCTGCTCGTGCTCGAGCGTGGGAACGGCCACGGCGCGGCGCCGGAGGACGTCTTCTCCGACGACCGGGTGCTGCAACTGCTCGGCTTGGCGTGGGTCGTCACGTTCGGGCTGGCGGTGTACCTGTGACCACCGAGCGACCCGCGTTCGCCGACGTCCTGGACAGCCTCGACGGTGTCGACGGCTGGTTGTCGAACGACCAGGCCGAGGCGCTGTACGAGCTTGCGTCGCGCTGCCGAGCTGGCGATCGCATCGTCGAGATCGGCAGCTTCCGAGGTCGCTCGACGATCGTGCTCGCCGGTGCTGCTCGCGATGGCGTCGAGATCGTCGCCATCGATCCCCACGCCGGCAACGATCGCGGCCCCCAAGAGATCGCCGGCTACGAGGCAGAGGCGCAGGAGGACCACGTCGCGTTCCTCGCCAACCTCGCCGCCGCCGGCGTGCGTCACCGTATCCGGCACGTTCGGGCGTTCTCCGACGACGCCCACACCGCCGTCGACGGCGACATCGCGATGCTGTACGTCGACGCCGCCCACCGGTTCGGACCGGCACGTGCCGACATCCGGGACTGGGGTGCGCGAGTGCGCGACGGGGGCAGCCTCGCCATCCACGACTCGTTCTCGTCCGTCGGCGTGACCCTTGCGATCGTGCGTGAGCTGGTGTTCGGACGCCGGTTCCGTTACGTGCGGCGGGCGAGGTCGCTCACCGTCTACACGGCCGACCTCGACGGCGGCATCGGCGCACGGGTGCGCAACGCGCTTGCGCAGCTGGCCCAACTCGGCTGGTTCGCCCGCAACCTGGCGCTCAAGGTCGTGCTTGCCGCCGGATGGGGCAAGATCGCCCGCCGCTTCGGCCGCACGCCCCCCGACTGGCCCTACTGACCGGGCCCCATCACCGTCTGCCGGACCGATCCCTGACCCGGTCCGGCCTGAGTCTGGGCGGGATCGCTTCCAACTGCTGAAAGAGATCCCGCCCAGAGCCGGCGATGGGACGAATCCCGCCCAGACGGTGGTGGGGCGGATCGCGGGGTGGGGCGTCGGTAGATTCGTCGCGGATGTCAGAGCACGAGCACGCGGTCCCGCTCAGCGGGTGGGGCAAGACATCCCCGTCGGTCTCGTCGCTCCGCACCGTCAGCGCCTCGACGCCCGAGCGTACCGACCAACTCGTCGCGCTCGTCAAGGACGTCGGACGTCGAGGCGCGATCGCCCGCGGTCTCGGGCGCTCCTACGGCGACCCGGCACAGAACGGCGGCGGCACCGTGCTCCGCCTCGCCGCCGGTTCGGCCGGCCTGTCGCTCGACGAGCAGCGCGCCGAGGTGACGGCGCCGGGCGGCATGAGCCTCGACGAGCTGTTGCGCCTCATCGTGCCGAGAGGCTTCTTCGTGCCGGTCACACCGGGAACGAGGTACGTCACCGTCGGCGGCGCCCTTGCGAGCGACATCCACGGCAAGAACCACCACGTCGAGGGCTCGTTCGGCAACCACGTGCGGCGGCTGCGCCTGCTCACCGCCGACGGCACGATCCGTGAGCTGACGCCGGATGGCGAGACGTCGTCGTCGTTCTGGGCGACGATCGGCGGGATGGGGTTGACGGGCATCATCCTCGACGCGACGTTCTCGCTCATCCCCATCGAGACGAGCCGCTGCGTGATCGAGACGCGGCGCGTCGGCGATCTCGACGCCCTGTTCGCCGTCATGGGTCCCGGCGCCGACGACGCCGTGCGCTACTCCGTGGCGTGGATCGATCTGCTGGCGAAGGGCAAGCACCTCGGGCGCAGCGTGCTCACCAGGGGCGATCACGCCACCGTCGACCAGCTGTCGTCGAAGCAGGCGGGCGATCCCCTCGACTACGGACCGCACCAGGTGGCCAGCGTGCCGATCACACCGCCGATCAGCGTGCTCAACCACGCCAGCGTCGCAGCGTTCAACGAGGCCTGGTACCGCAAGGCGCCGCGTCATCGCGAAGGCGAGATCCAGGGCCTGACACGCTTCTTCCACCCGCTCGACGCCGTCGGCAACTGGAACCGCCTGTACGGGCCCCGTGGTTTCGTGCAGTACCAGTTCGTCGTCCCGTTCGGTGAAGAGGCTGCCATGCGCGCCGTCATCGAACGCATCGCCGGATCGGGCACCGCCAGCTTCCTCGCCGTGCTCAAGGCCTTCGGTCCAGCCAATCCGGCGCCGATGAGCTTCCCGTTCCCCGGCTGGACGTTGGCGCTCGACCTCCCGGCCGGCGCCCACGACCTGGCGGGACTGCTGCACCGACTCGACGACGTCGTCCTCGACGCCGGCGGCCGGCACTACCTCGCCAAGGACGGCCACACCACGCCCGACGCCATCCGGCGCGGCTACCCGCGCCTCGCGGAGTGGCGGTCGGCGCGCCACGCGCTCGACCCGCAGCACACGTGGGCGAGCGACCAGGCGCGCCGGCTGGCGCTCGTCTGAACCCACCCGCCGGCGCGACGCGCCGGCCGACAGGCCGACACGGCCGAGAGACAGAAAGGAACGTCCCACCCCATGGACAACGCCCTCGGAGAGTCCCAGACGATCGTGCTGCTCGGCGGCACGAGCGAGATCGGCAGAGCCATCGTGGCGAAGCTGCTCTCGCCGAGCACGACGACGCTCGTCCTCGCCTGCCGCCGCCCGGGCGAGGCCAACCCGGCGGCGTTCGAGCGGGACGGGCTCACCGTCGACGTCGTCACCTTCGACGGCGCCGACACGGCGAGCCATGAGCCGCTCGTCGCCTCGCTCGTCGAGCGCCACGGCGATCTCGACGTCGTGATCGTGGCGTTCGGTGTGCTGGGCGATCAGGACCGGTTCGACAGTGACACGGCCGCCGCCGTCGAGGCCGTCCACGTCAACTACACAGGCGCCGTGTCCTCGTCGCTCGCCGTGGCGTCACAGTTCCGGCGCCAGGGCCACGGACGGCTCGTGATCATGTCGAGCGTCGCCGGCGAGCGTGTCCGCAAGGCGAACTACGTATACGGCTCGTCGAAGGCCGGACTCGACGGATTCGCCCAGGGCCTCTCCGACTCGCTGCAGGGCAGCGGTGCCTCGGTGCTCGTCGTTCGCCCCGGCTTCGTGCACTCGAAGATGACCGAGAACCGCGAGCCGGCACCATTCGCGACGACACCGGACAAAGTTGCCGATGACACCGTCAAGGCGTTGCGCTCCGGGCGCCACACGGTGTGGTCACCGCCGATACTGCGCCCCGTGTTCAGCGTCTTGCGCCACGTTCCACGGGGGTTGTTCCGTCGACTTCCGCTGGGCTGATGCCCATGCCGTTGCCCTTGCCGCAGTTGCG
>JALZNU010000047.1 GCA_030857495.1 Actinomycetota bacterium
CGTCGCGTCGAGCGCGACGGTTGACGAAACCGTCGCGAACCTTGCGCTCGATCGCGCTCCCGATCTCGACACTCGACCATGCCCAGGTGACGATCGCAGGGTCGTCGTACAACCAGGCGCGCGCCTTATCCGTCGTGGGCTCGGAGACGATCAACGGCACGAGTGCTGATGCGTCCCAGTACCTCACAACCGGTCAGCCCGATCCTCGATCACAATGTCCACGACACCACCACCGAGGTCGATCGGGTGGTGCTCGAGCACTGGCCGAGCATCTCCGCTGCCCGGCCTGACCATGCCGCTGCGGATCAGTCGGGCGCGCTCATCCCCGGCGGCGCCGGCGTCCACGATCGCCGTGATCTTGGCGACGGGCTCGCCGCGGTCGAGGACGTGAACCTCGCCGCCCCGACGTACCTCACGCAGGTACTCCGAAAGCCGCGCCTTCAGCTGTGACACGGAGACCGTTGACATGTGACCATTGTAGTCTCATTGCCCTGACCTCCACGACCGCACAGTTCCCGGGAGTTCAGAGCAGCATTCGGACGGCGTCGATGGTGTCGGCCTCGGCTGGGGACTTGTCGGGGCGGTAGCGGCGGACCCTGGCGAATCGCAGGGCCACGCCGCCGGGATAGCGGGGCGAGCGCTGCACGCCATCGACGGCGATCTCCACCACCATCTCGGGGCGGACATGTACCGCGAAGCCGTCGTTTTCGACCTCGATCGATTGCAACGCCTGCGTCTGGAACGCGAGCAGCTCGTCGGTGAGGCCCTTGAACGTCTTGCCGACCATCACGAACCCACCCGCCGGGTCGCAGGCGCCGAGATGTAGGTTCGACAGCCAGCCCGTCCGTCGCCCGTGACCCCACTCGGCAGCGAGCACGACGAGATCGAACGTGTGCACCGGCTTGACCTTGCGCCACGAGCCGCCACGCCGCCCGGCGTCGTAGACGGAGTCGATCGCCTTCACCATGATCCCCTCGTGCCCTGCGGCGATCGCCTCGTCGAGCACCTGGCCTGCGACGGCGGCGTCGTCGGTGACCTGCGACGGGATGCGATGACGCTCCGGCACGATCTCGTCGAGGAGCCGGCGGCGCACGACCAGCGGCTCGTCGACGACCGACGCGGCACCGGCGAACAGGACGTCGAAGAAGAACGCGCCGAGCCCGACGGCACGTCGCGACGTGCCGCCTGCGCTGAAGTCGCCGATCGTGTCCTGGAACAGGCGCGGCGCACCGGCGTCGTCGACGCCGAGCACCTCGCCGTCGAGCACGAGGTCGCCGCCCGGGAACGCCCGAACCACTGCCACGACATCGTCGAGCCGGTCGGTGACGTCGTTGAGGTTGCGGGTGAAGATCCGCACCTCGCCCGCCGCTCGGTGCACCTGCACCCGAGCACCGTCGAGCTTCCACTCCACCGACGCCGTCCCGGTGAGCCGGATCGCCTCGGCGGCGTCCGCCGCAGAACCGGCGAGCATCGGCAGCACCGGCCGCAGCGGCGTGAGCGTGACGTCGTCCAGTGCGCAGACCCCGCCGACGAGGGCCGCCGTCGCTGCCGCACCGAGGTCGCCGCCAAGCATCGCCGCCCGCCGCACACGGGTGACGGGAACCCCCGCCGCCTTGGCAACGGCATCCACCATCACGCCTTCGAGCGCACCCTGGCGTAGCTCGCCACCCAGCACCTGCCAGAGGAAGCGCTGCTCCCCCTCGGTCGCCGCCGCCCACACGGCACGCAGCCGCCCACGCCGGGCAGCCGTCGACCCGGGTCCCGACATCGAGGCCAGGTCGTCGATTGCCGTGTCCACCTCACCGATCGTGAGTGACGGGTTCGGCGCGGCGTCGACGTCGACGTCGAGGTCGCGCAGCTGTGCCCAGCCGACGCCGATCCTGCCCTGGCGTACGGCCCCGACAAGCATCCCGACCGCCGGCGCGACCTCGTCGGGCGCCAGGTCGGCGAGCACAACGGCCAGGATGGCGGACTTCTGCGAGCGCTTCGACGTCGCGGCGACGTCTCGCGAAGCCTGCGCCAACGTGGCGAACTGCATCGCCGCAGTGTTGCCGATCGGCTGTACGAACATGTACGAACCTGTACGAACCGTCAGGAACGACGCCATGGACGGTACGGTGGATGAACAGGGAGTGACGACGAGGTTGCTTCGTCCTGTAGGGGGATCCGATGACAGACATCCAGTCCGAGGAGGGGCAGGAGGCGCTGCTCCACCGGTTGGTCATCAGGTTCGCCGGGGACTCCGGCGACGGCATGCAGCTCACTGGTGACCGGTTCACCTCTGTCAGCGCCGCATACGGCAACGACCTGTCGACGTTCCCCGACTTCCCGGCCGAGATCCGCGCCCCCGCCGGCACGGTGCACGGTGTGTCGTCGTTCCAGGTGCACATCTCCGACCACGAGATCACGACTCCCGGCGACCAGCCCAACGTGCTCGTGGCAATGAACCCGGCGGCGCTCAAGGCCGACCTCGGGCGCCTCGAACGCGGCGGCACGCTGATCGTCAACGAGGACGCGTTCGACGAGCGCAACCTCGAGAAGGCCGGCTACGCCACCGATCCGCTGCAGGACGGCAGCGTCGACCAGTACCGGGTCATCACCGTGCCGATGACGTCGCTCACGAAAGAGGCAACCGCGCCGCTCGGCGTGAAGCCCCGGGACGCCGAACGATCGAAGAACTTCTTCGCCCTCGGACTCGTTTCGTGGATGTACACGCGCCCGACCGAGTCGACGCTCGAGTGGATCGCCCGTCGTTTCGCCAAGGACGAGCTCATCGCCGGCGCCAACCGCGAGGCGTTCCTCGCCGGCTACAACTTCGGCGAGACCACAGAGGCCGTCGGCCACCGCTACGAGGTGCGCCCGGCGCAGCTGCCCTCGGGTGAGTACACGAGCGTCACCGGCAACACCGCGCTCGCCTGGGGAATCATCGCTGCCGGCCAGCTCGCCAAGCTGCCCGTCACACTCGGCTCGTACCCCATCACCCCGGCGTCCGACATCCTCCACGAGCTGTCGAAGCACAAGCACTTCGGTGTGCGCACCGTCCAGGCCGAGGACGAGATCGCCGCCATCGGGATGGCGCTCGGCGCAGCGTTCGCCGGACACCTCGGCGTCACCACGACGAGCGGACCTGGCGTCGCGTTGAAGAGCGAAACGACGTCACTCGCGATCTCGGTCGAGCTGCCGCTGCTGATCGTCGACATCCAGCGCGGCGGTCCGTCCACCGGTCTGCCGACGAAGACCGAGGCTGCCGATCTCAACATCGCGATGTACGGGCGCCACAGCGAGGCGCCTCTGCCCATCGTCGCCGCCTACTCGCCGACCCACTGTTTCGAGGCCGCGATCGAGGCGGTGCGCATCGCGCTGAAGTACCGCACGCCGGTGATCCTGCTGTCCGACGGCTTCATCGCCAACGGGTCCGAGCCGTGGAGGCTGCCCGACGTCGACTCGCTGCCCGACATCTCTGTGCCGTTCGCCACCGAGCTCAACGGCACAGACGCCGACGGCAACGACGTCTTCTACTCGTTCCAGCGCGATCCCGACACGCTCGCCCGTCCGTGGGCGATCCCCGGCACGCCGAAGTTGATGCACCGCATCGGTGGGCTGGAAAAGGCCGATGTGACGGGCAACATCTCCTACGACGCCGACAACCACCAGCGCATGGTGAACCTACGAGCCGAGAAGATCGCCCGCATCGCCGACGAATTGCCACCAACCGTGGTGCAGGGCGACGCCGACGCCGACGTCTGCGTGCTCGGCTGGGGCTCCACCTGGGCGGCGATCGACGGTGCCGTTCAGCGCCGCCGCCGCGTCGGCAACAAGGTCGCGTGGGTCCACCTCACCCACCTCAGCCCGCTGCCGAAGGATCTCGGCGACATCCTGGCGCGCTACGCAAGGATCGTCGTGCCCGAGCTGAACATGGGACAGCTGTCGCGCATCGTGCGCGCCGAGTACCTCGTCGACGCCACACCGTTGACGAAGATGAAGGGCCTGCCGTTCACGCTGGCCGAGATCGAAGAGGCCATCGACACCGAGTTGCAGCGTTGCAGGAAGGGGATCGAAGAATGAGTGACACCGCCGTCAACCTCACGACGAAGAAGGACTGGTCGAGCGACCAGGAGGTGCGCTGGTGCCCGGGGTGCGGCGACTACGGCATCCTCCAGGCCGTCCAGCAGCTGATGCCCGATCTCGGCGTCGCGCCGGAGAACACGGTGTTCATCTCCGGTATCGGCTGCTCGAGCCGCTTCCCGTACTACATGAACACGTACGGCGTGCACTCGATCCACGGCCGTGCACCGGCAATCGCGACGGGTGTCGCCGTCGCCCGCCCCGATCTCGACGTGTGGGTCATCACCGGCGACGGCGACGGCCTGTCGATCGGCGGCAACCACCTCATCCACGCCCTACGGCGCAACGTCAACCTCACGATCCTGCTGTTCAACAACCGCATCTACGGTCTGACGAAGGGCCAGTTCTCCCCCACGTCGGAGGTCGGCAAGGTCACGAAGTCGACACCGCTCGGTTCCATCGACCCGCCGTTCAACCCGCTGAGCGTGGCGCTCGGCGCAGAGGCGTCGTTCGTCGCCAGGACGTACGACCTCGACCGCAAGCACATGATGGAGACGTTCCGCGCCGCCCACGATCATCGTGGTGCCGCGTTCGTGGAGATCTTCCAGAACTGCAACGTTTTCAACGACGGTCAGTTCAGCGACATCGTGCGGCGTCAGAATCGAGACGAGAACATGATCCAGCTCGTCCACGGCGAGCCGATCCGGTTCGGTGCCGACAGGCAGCACGGCGTGACGATGGGGTCCGACGGGCAGCTGCGCATCGTCGAGGTGGCCGACGTCGGCGAGGACGCGATCGTCGTCCACGACGCCGAGCGCGACGACCCGAGCCTTGCGTTCGCACTGGCACGGCTCAGCAACAACGACCACTCGCCGACACCGTTCGGGATCTTCCGCAGCGTGGTGCGTCCCGAGTACGCCCACGCCATCGCGTCCCAGCTGGCGCAGTCCTCGCAGCGGAAGGGCCCCGGCGACCTCGGCGAGCTGCTGCGCTCCAACGGCACCTGGCACGTCGCCAGCACCAACTGACCCGGTTTCCATCCGACTGGAGGTCGATTCTCGCGCTATCGCGCGATCTGCTACCTCCAGTTGGCGGTTGCGGAACATCCGCTCGCCGCCGAGAAGGTGGTCGCCACCCCCACCGGTTGAGACGCGCTCAGGAGACGATCGAGGCGACGGCGACGAAGTGCGACGCCGCAGCGAGCACCGTGAACACGTGCCAGATCTCGTGGTAGCCGAACGTCCGCGGCCACGGATCCGGACGGTTGAGCGCAAGCACCGGAAAACCGATGGTGTACAGCAGTCCGCCGACGATCACGAGCGTCAGCTCGCGGCCGTCGAGGTGGTCGATCAGTGCGGGGCTGGCGACGAGGACCGACCATCCGAGCACGAGGTAGAGCGCGCTGGCGATCTTTCGTCCCCACGCGACGTTGGTCGACGTGAGGAAGATGCCGAACGCGGCGAGCGCTCCCATCGTCGCGAGCAGCGGGATCCCCCACGCCGGCGGGAGCGCGACGAGGCAGAGCGGGATGTTGGTGCCGACGATGAGCAGATAGATCATCGACCGGTCGAGACGCCCCATCACGACCCGTGCCTTCGGCGAATGAGCGAGGCGGTGGTACGCCGCCGACGTGCCGAACACGAGCAACAGCGAGGCGCCGTAGAGCGACGCCGCGACCCGCGCCGCAGCGTGATCGGTGGACAGCAGCAGCAGCACGACAGCAGGGATGGCGACGATGAACGTGGCGGTGTGCAGCCACCCACGCATCAGCGGGCGCTCGAGCAGCGCCAGTTCCATCGGAAATACTCTACGGGATCGTCTGCCGATGAGCGCCGACCCCGCAATTGCTGCACAGCCGCACGCTGCGCCGATCCCGGGCCGCGGCGTAGCGTCGAGCGCATGGTCGCGGACGATGGCGACGCCGAGGCGGTGGTGCTGCACGTCGACCTCGACCAGTTCCTCGCCGCGGTGGAGATCCGACGCCGTCCCGAGCTGGCCGGCAAGCCGGTCGTCGTCGGCGGCGACGGCAACCCGTCGCGCCGCCGTCAGGTCGTCGCCACGGCGTCGTATGAGGCTCGAGCCGCAGGCGTGCACTCTGGCATGCCACTCGGGCTCGCCGCTCGTCGCTGCCCCGACGCCGTGTTCCTCGCGTCCGACCGGCCCGCCTACGACGCCGCCTCGGCCGAGGTGATGGCCACGCTGCGCTCGTTCCCGGTCACCGTCGAGGTGTGGGGATGGGACGAGGCGTTCATCGGTGCCCGCACCGACGACCCCGAGTCGCTCGCCGTCGAGCTGCGCGCCGGAGTGCTCGCTGCGACTGGACTCTCGTGTGCAGTCGGGATCGGCGACACTCGGCTGCTCGCCAAGACCGCGACGGCGGCGGCGAAGCCCGGTGGCATCGCCCGACTCACCCGTCGGCAATGGATGGAGACCAAGGGCAACGCGCCGGTCACCGAGATCTGGGGCATCGGCGAGCGCATCGCCGCCCGGCTGGCCGTCGCCGGCATCCATACGGTGGCGCAACTCGCCACAGCCGATGCCGACGATCTCGCCGCGCGGTTCGGTCCCCGCATCGGCCCGAGTCTGAAGGTGCTCGGCCTCGGCGGCGACGACACCCCGATCGTCGACGAGCCGTACCTACCTCGCGGTCGCAGCAAGGAGCGAACGTTCGAGCACGACCTCACCGAGCGCAACGACATAGAGACGGCGATCGACGAGCTGGCAGACGCCGTCACGGCATCCGTCGCAGCCGAAGGCCGGGCCGTCACGCACGTTGCCGTCAAGGTGCGCACGTCGACGTTCTTCACCCGCACTCGGATCGCCAAGCTGCCCGAACCGACCACCGACCCGGCGTCGATCCGCCACATGGCTCGCGTCGTGCTCGACCGCACCGAGCTCGCCGGCCGCCCCATACGTCTGCTCGGCGTGCGCGTGGTGCTGCAGATGCCCGCAGTGCTCAGGCAACCGCCGTGCTGACGACACCGGCGATGCCCGCCATGCCGCGCGCGTTGGGATGCACGGGCGCTGCCGGGTTGACCGGCACGAGCGGCTCGACCCACCGAACTGTCGGCAGCGCGCAGGCGCTGCGGCCCTCGCTCGGCTTGTACGTGTTGACGTATCCCACGCCGGCGTTGCTCGCCTGCGTCCGAAGCATCCCGTTCAGCTCCTTCGCCTTCGCCCGCAGGTAGGGCACGTCGTCGTAGGCGATGGGCAGGCTCGGCCAGCAGCCGCGGCCCTTGTTCGGCAGGACCTGTGGGTAGCCGACCACGAACACCCTTGCGTTGGGCGAGCGTCGCTCGATCGCGTTGAGCACCCTGGCGATCTTGGGCGCCGTGGCCTTTATCCGCCTGCTGATCTCGTCGACGCCGCCGTTGACGTAACGGTCCTGGCACGGCGTGGTGTACGGGTTGAGGGTGGCGCAGTTCTTGATGATCTCGGAGAAGCCGATGTCGTTGCCACCGATCCCGAGGGTGACGACAGTGGTGCGTGAGGTGAGCGCAGAGAGCTGCGCCGGGTTGTCGGGCCCCTCGACCGACTGCGGCGCGAACATGTCGTCGGTCTTGGCGCTACTGCAACTGATGTCGCGGAACCTGAGCGAGCCGAGCGCCGCGTTCACCAGGTTGGGATAGTTGCGGTTCGACTTCAGGCAGCCGAGCGGTTCAACCTGCACCGGAATCAGCGGCCCGGCGGTGAACGAGTCACCGAGCGACACGTACCGATCACGCGGGCGGGCGTCGGCCCCGTGTCCCTGTCCGAGCACTGCCGCGCCCAGTACCAGGACCATCATCAAGCGCGCGATTCGTCGCATCTTCGCAATCCCCGTTCGTTCGCCGCCCAAAGTGTTACCGCTCATGCTAACAAGTGTTCCCAACACGCTCCTGGCGTGAAACCAGCTCCAGCGACGGGGGTCAGCTGCAACCGCTGGTGGAGCCGCAGCTCGGGCATGCGTGACACGACCCGGCGCGGATCATCTGCACGCCGCACTGCATGCACATCGGTGCGTCGGCGCTGCGGATGACGCCAGCGGCCGGCGTGTTGTCCATCGGCGTCGCCGGCAACGTGCCGTCGGCCATCTGGCGCACGAGCTCGTCGGCCGATGGCACCGACTTCGGGTCCGATGCCATCTCGCTACCCGTCGACGTGCGCTCGACCGACTCGTCGACGCCGGGCAGCGTCGGCTGCAGGCGCTCGTCGACCGAGAAGATGCCGAGCTCGGCACGCTCGTCGTAGGACAAGTACTCGAGCGCCAGGCGGCGAAAGAGGTAGTCCATCACCGAGGTGGCGAAGCGGATGTCGGGATCGTCGGTCATGCCCGCCGGCTCGAAGCGCATGTTGGTGAACGCCTCGACGAACGCCCGCAGCGGCACGCCGTACTGCAGTCCGTAGCTGATGCTCTTGGCGAAGGCGTCCATGATGCCCGACATCGTCGAGCCCTGCTTCGAGACGGTGAGGAAGATCTCACCGGGCTGACCGTCCTCGTACTCGCCGATCGTGGCGAATCCCTTGCAGTCGGCGACGCGGAACTCGAACGTGCGCCCCCTGCGGCTGCGCGGCAGCTTCTGGCGGATCGGGCGGTGGACGATCTTCTCGACCACCCGCTCGACGAGCTCGGTGGCAGCGACCGTGGTGTCGCCGTCACCGGCCACCGCGGACGGCTCCTTCCTCGACGACGACAGCGGCTGGCCGACCTTGCAGTTGTCGCGGTAGATCGCGACGGCCTTGAGCCCGAGCTGCCACGACAGCTCGTGTAGCGCCTCGACGTCTTCGACCGTTGCCGATTCCGGCATGTTGACGGTCTTCGAGATCGCACCCGAGATGAACGGCTGCACGGCCCCCATCATCCGCACGTGGCCCTCGTAGTGGATGGTGTTGTCGCCCATCGAGCAGGCGAACACGGCGAGGTGCTCGGGCGTGAGGTGCGGTGCGCCGACGATGGAGTGGTGGGCGTCGATGTAGGAGACGATGTCGCCGATCTGCGACTCGCCGTAGCCGAGCCGGGCGAGCGCACGCGGCACGGTGCGGTTGACGATCGACATCGTGCCGCCACCGACGAGCTTCTTCATCTTCACGAGCCCCAGGTCGGGCTCGATGCCGGTGGTGTCGCAGTCCATCATCAGCCCGATGGTGCCGGTGGGTGCGAGGACGGTGGCCTGGGAGTTGCGCACTCCGAACTCCTCGCCGTCGCGCACGGCGACGTCCCATGCCTCACGAGCGGCAGCGGTCAGCTCGGTGGGCACCACATCGGACGCGGCGAGCTCTTCGTGCGCGTCACGGTGCAGGCGCAGCACGGCGAGCATGTGCTCCTCGTTCTCGGCGTAGCCGGCGAACGGACCCATGCGGCTCGCCGTGCGGGCGCTCGTGGCGTAGGCGTGACCGGTCATCAGCGACGTCAGCGCCGCTGCCCACTCGCGCCC
>JALZNU010000273.1 GCA_030857495.1 Actinomycetota bacterium
TGCACGCATCGAGATCGACGTCACTGGTGCCGACGCCGTGCAGTTCGTCGAGGGTCTCCTCGATGTTCAGCTTGCACGAGCGGCAATGGACGGTCGGGACGTCGAGGTTCAGGGTCTCCATGGTGTGCTCCTTGGCTGGTTGGATGATCGTGGACGTAGGCATCGCTCGCAGGCGTTCACGACGTGCGCTCCTGGGAATGCCCGCGAAAGCGACGCAGGCGCAGGCTGTTGGTCACGACGAACACGCTCGAGAAGGCCATCGCGCCGCCGGCCAGCATCGGATTGAGCAGCCCGGCTGCAGCGAGCGGGAGCGCGGCGATGTTGTAGGCGAACGCCCAGAACAGGTTGCCCTTGATCGTGCCGAGCGTGCGGCGCGAGAGGCGGATGGCGTCGCCGGCGGTGCGCAGGTCACCGCGCACCAGGGTGAGGTCGCTGGCCTCGATGGCAGCATCGGTCCCGGTGCCCATCGCCAGGCCGAGGTCGGCCTGGGCGAGCGCGGCGGCGTCGTTGACTCCGTCGCCGACCATCGCCACGACGCGTCCCTCACCTTGCAGCCGGCGCACGACGTCGACCTTGTCCTCGGGGAGCACTTCGGCGAACACGTCGGCGTCGTCGATGCCGACCTGCCCGGCGACCGTCCCGGCTGCTCGCCGGTTGTCGCCGGTGAGCAGCACCGGTCGTAGGCCGAGCTCGCGCAGTTCGGCGATCGCGGTCGCGCTGGTCGGCTTCACGGTGTCGGCCACGACGACCAGGCCTCGCACCTCGCCATCCCAACCAACGAGGACCGGTGTCTGTCCGGCGGCCTCGGCGGCATCCTTGGTCTGCCGGAGGTCGTCGTCGGGGTACAGCGCTGCGTCGGCGAGGAACCTCTCGCGGCCGGCGACGACGGCATGGCCGTCGACCACGCCCGTGACGCCGAGTCCCTGCGAGTTGGCGAAGCTCTCGACTCTCACTATCCCCAGTCCTGCGCTGCGGGCGCCGTCGGCGATCGCACGGGCGATCGGATGCTCCGAGGCGTCTTCGAGCGACCCGGCGATGCGCAACAGCTCGTCGCGGTCGAGGCCCGACACGGGGACCACGTCGACGAGTGCCATCGCCCCGGTCGTGACCGTGCCGGTCTTGTCCAGCACGATCGTGTCGACGCGCCGCGTCGACTCCAACACCTCAGGTCCCTTGATGATGATCCCGAGCTGAGCGCCGCGGCCGGTGCCGACCATGATCGCCGTCGGGGTGGCGAGCCCGAGCGCGCACGGGCAGGCGATGATGAGGACGGCAACCGCCGCCGTGAACGCGGCAGCGGCCCCGTGGCCGGTGCCGAGCCAGAAGCCGAGGGCGGCGACCGCCAGGGCGATCACGACGGGCACGAAAACGGCCGAGATGCGGTCGGCGAGCCGTTGCACGGGCGCCTTGCCGGACTGGGCGTCGGCGACGAGCTTGGCGATCTGAGCGAGCTTGGTGGCCGAGCCGATGCGCGTCACCCGGACGACGAGACGGCCGCCGGCGTTGATCGTCGCGCCGGTGACGTCGTCACCGGGCCCGACCTCGACGGGCACGGGTTCGCCCGTGAGCAGTGAGGCGTCGATCGCCGACGTCCCTTCCTCGACCACCCCGTCGGTGGCGATCTTCTCTCCGGGTCGCACCACGAAGCGATCGTCGACGGCGAGCTCGTCGACCGGTACTCGTTGCTCGTGCCCGTCGCGCAGCACGGCGACCTCCTTGGCGCCGAGCTCGAGCAGCGCCCGCAGCGCTGCGCCCGAGCGGCGCTTCGCTCGTGCTTCGAAGTAGCGGCCGGCGAGGATGAAGGTGGTGACCCCGGCGGCGACCTCGAGGTAGATCAGGCTCGAGCCCATGTCACGATCGGCGGTGAGCATGAAACCGTGAGTCATGCCCGGCACGCCGGCGTCGCCGAGGAAGAGCGCGTACAGCGACCAGCCGAACGCCGCCAGGACGCCGATCGAGATCAGCGTGTCCATCGTCGCCGTGGCGTGGCGCAGGTTGAGCCAGGCTGCCCGATGGAAGGGCCACGCTCCCCACGTCACGACGGGAGCGGCGAGCGTCAACGAGAGCCACTGCCAGTAGTCGAACTGCAGTGCAGGGATCATCGCCAGCAGGACCACGGGAAACGCCAGGACGGCGGAGGCGACCAGCCGCTGGCGCAGCGGGCGTGTCTCGTCTTCGGGCTCGCCCTCGGGGGGCCCTGCCGTCTCCGACGACGTGCCGACGGGCTTCGCCGGCTGGGCGGTGTACCCGGCGGACTCGACCTGGGCGATCAGGTCGTCGACAGCCATGGCGGACGTCGTCCGCACCTTCGCCTTCTCGGTCGCGTAGTTCACGGTCGCCGTGACACCCTCGAGCTTGTTGAGGCGCTTCTCGATCCTCGCTGCGCACGATGCGCAAGTCATGCCGCCGATCACCAGGTCGACTTCGGCCGTCGTCGCACCGGTCGCCGTGGCGTCGATGTCGAGGGGTTTGGGACTCGCTTGTGTGTGGGTGTCGCTCATCTTCGTCAGCCTCCGTGCGTTCCGTGGTCGTCGGCCGGCTCGGTGCGGGTGGCGGGCGGCTGTTCGTCCCCAGCAGTCGTGGATGTGATCACCGAGGCGTTCCGCACGCTGTCGGCATGGGAGAAGTCGAAGAACAGCCCGTAGGTGCCGTCGGTCGGGACCTCGATCGCGAAGCGCACCGTCGGGCCGCCCACTCCGTCGGTCTCGTCGAGCGGGTGCACGTGCAGGTAGGCGAGGTCGCCGTCGCGGATGGCCACCAGATGACCCAGCGCTCCGAGGTACGGCTGGAGGTCGGTCACCGGCTCGCCGCCGCGCGACACTGTGACGCTCAGCTCCGAGGACGTGCCCGGCACCAACTCACCAGCGATCTCGACGTCGTAGCCGTCCACGCTCACGGCGCGGCTGGGCTCGGGCGTACTCGGCCTCTCGACCGTTCCGGTGACGACGAGGTCTCGGGCCAGCGTCAGCCCTTCTGCTGCTCCGCCTGGCACGAAGTCGGCGTAGACCCGGTACGACCCAGCCTTCAGCGGTGGCAGGTCGACCGACCAGGCGCCGTCGGGCGCACGTTCGGGATGAACGTGGGCGTAGCCGGTGAGGTCGCGGGACACCACGACGAGGTGCAGCTCCTTGTCGAGCTCGACGTCGTAATCCTCGAGCGGACGACCGTCGCGCCGCTCGATCACGAAGCCGATCGAGCTCTCGGATCCGGCCGGCACTGATCGTGTCCGCAGATCGAACGTGTAACCGGCCTCGGACATCGTGACCCCGGCCGCC
>JALZNU010000048.1 GCA_030857495.1 Actinomycetota bacterium
GGCTACGAGCCCAACGGGTTCCAGCGAGTCCAGCGTCGCGGCGAGCTCGGCATCATCCACGCCTTCCGCATGCCACGCGCGCACTGGGAGTCGATTCGCCGCGACGACATCGAGCTCGCCGGCGTCGACGCCGTGCTCCCCATCCTCGGCCTCTGAAGACCACCGCCTTCACGCCTGCGTCAGCGTTTTCCGCGGCGCAGCGTGTTATTGCTGACGCAGGCGGGGGACGAGGTCGGCGAGGGCGTCGGGCACGTCGCGCAACGGTGGCCAACCGAGCTCGCGCATCCTGGCGCCGTCGAGGACGCCGTTGGCGGGGCGTTGCGCCGGGCGAGGCGGGTCGAGCTCGGCCGTGGAGATCGGCGAGATGGTGTCGGGATCGCCGCCGTCGGCGGCCACGATCTCGCGGACGAACTGGTACCACGAGCGGGCGCCGGTGTTCGTCGTGTGGATGATGCCGCCGGTGCGCTCGACCGCGACGCGGTGCAGCACGGGCGCAAGGTCGGCGGTGAACGTCGGGCAGCCGTGCTGGTCGTCGACGAAGCGCATCGGCACGCCCCGGTCGACGAGCCCCAGCACGGTGCGCACCATGTTGTTGCCGTGCTCGCCGCACACCCACGACGTGCGCACGACGGTGGAACCGTCGCCGAGCGCCAGCGCGGCGTGCTCGCCGGCACGCTTGGACGCGCCGTAGACGCTGAGCGGATCGGTTGTGTCATTCTCGCGGTAGGGACGTGACGACGTGCCGTCGAACACGTACTCCGTGCTCACCTGCACGAGGTGGGCGCCGATGTCGTCGCACGCCGCCGCCAGCTGCACCACGGCGGTGCCGTTGACGCGGTATGCCCGATCGGGATCGGACTCGCAGGCGTCGACAGCCGTCCACGCCGCACAGTTGACGACGGCGTCAGGGCGCAGCGACGACACGACGTCCGCGACGGCATCGGCGTCGGTCACGTCGAGGCGCGAGCGATCGGCTCCCACCACGTCGCTCCCCTGCGCCTCGGCATACAGCACGAGCTCGCGGCCGAGCTGGCCGCCGGCGCCTGTGACGAGCAGCTTCACCGTCGCCACCGATGCGCGTTCACGACGCCCAGGCGCTGCCCTCGGCGACCGGCGCACGGTCACGCAGCGGCTCCCACCACGAGCGGTGCTCTGCGTACCAGTCAATCGTCTCGGCGATACCGGTGTCCCACTCGACCTGTGGCGCCCAGCCCAGCTCGTCGCCGATCTTCGTGAAGTCGAGCACGTAACGGCGGTCGTGGCCGGGTCGGTCGGGCACGATGGTCTTCAGGTCGCCGGGCTTGCCGAGGTGGCCCAGCACGGTGTCGGCGATCTCGAGGATGCTCTTCTCGACGCCCGTTCCCACGTGGTAGGTCTCGCCGACCCGTCCGCGATCGAGGATGAGATCGATCGCCCTGCAGTGGTCGAGGGCGTGGATCCACTCGCGACGGTTGTCGGTCGAGGCGTAGAGCGGGAGCGGCTGGTCGTCGAGTGCGAGCGTCGTGAAGTACGGGATCACCTTCTCGGGGAACTGGTAGGCGCCGTAGTTGTTGGCGCAGTTGGTGATCGTGATGGGCAGGTCCCACGTCTCGTGGTAGGCGCGCACGACGTGGTCGCCGCCCGCCTTCGCTGCGTTGTACGGCGTGCGCGGCCGGTACGGCGACGACTCCGTGAACGCCTCGGTGGCGTCGAGCGCGAGGTCGCCGTACACCTCGCACGTGGACACGTGGTGGAATCGTGCGACGCCGACTCGGCGTGCCGCCTCGCACAGGCCCTGCGTGCCGAGCACGTTGGTGCGGAAGAAGCGGGCGGGATCGAGGATCGCCAGGCTGTTGTGCGACTCGGCAGCGAAGTTGACGATGACGTCCACGTCGTGCTCGGCCAGCAGCGCAGCGACCGTCTCGGTGTCTCCGATGTCGGCGTGTGCGAACGTGACACCGTCTCGGCCCTCGACGTTCTCACGCACACCGGCGTACGTCAGTGCGTCGAGCACGACCACGTGGTCGTCGGGATGGTGCTCACCCCAGTAGTGCACGAAGTTGGACCCGATGAACCCGGCCCCCCCGGTAACCATGACCGTCACGTTCGCATCTTCCAGTAGGGGCGGCGGCCCGCTGGCAGGGCGCTGCGGCGTGGGTTCGACTGGTCGCGCTCGGACAGCACGGGACCGGTGATCCCCCAGTCGGCTGCGACGTCGGGATCGTCCCAGGCGACGCCGAGCTCGTCCTGGGGGTTGTAGTAGCCGTCGACGAGGTACGTGATCACCATGTCGGTCACGGCGGCGAAGCCGTGGGCGACGCCCGGCGGGATGAAGACGCCGCGGTGGTTCTCACCGGTGAGCTCGAGGCTCAGCGTGGCACCGTCGGTCGGCCCGCCCTCGCGCAGGTCGTGCAGGACGACCATCGCCGTGCCGAACGGCACGTACCAGTAGTCGGCCTGATGGAGGTGGTAGTGCAGCCCGACGAGCGCGCCCGCCTGGCGGTTCGCCCTGTTGGCCTGCACCATCTCGCGCCCGTTGGGAAACCACTCGCGCCGGTAGGTCTCGATGAACAGCCCGCGCTGGTCACCGTGGATGTCGGGTTCGACGATGTGAACACCCTCGATGGCGTCGCTCGTCGTCACGGTCGGCATGCTGGTTGTACTCCTCCGAGGTTGGGGGACGACGTCACTCGACGTCGACCTGGCAGTGGTCACCGACCATCAGGCGCAGCGCTCGTGGTCGGCGCCGTGAACGCGAGACGACGGCCTCGCGGCCGATCAGACTGTCCTCGAGTCGGGCGATGCCGGTCACGGTCGAGTCGTTCATCACGACTGAGTGCTCGATCTCGCTGCCCTCGACATGACAGTTGGCACCGATGGCGCTGTACGGGCCGACGAAGCTGTCGACGACGACGGTGTCGGCGCCGATCGCGACGGGGCCACGGATCGTCGATCCCCGGATCTCTGCGCCCCGCTCGATGATGACCTTGCCATCGATCACCGAATCGGCGTCGACATCACCGTCGATGTGCGGCTCGAGCTTGTCGAGCAAGAGACGATTCGCTTCGAGCAGCGGCGTCAGCTTGCCGGTGTCGATCCACCAGCCGGTCAGCAGCTCGGTGCGGACGCGGTATCCATTGGAGATGAGCCACTGGATGGCATCGGTGATCTCCAGCTCGCCGCGCGCAGACGGCCGGATCGCACGCACGGCGTCGTGGATGGTGCGGTCGAACAGGTAGACGCCGACGAGCGCGAGGTCCGACGGGGGCACCTCCGGTTTCTCGACGAGCTGCACGGCATGTCCGTCGTCGTCGAGGGTGGCGACACCGAAGCGATGCGGGTCGGCGACGCGCTTGAGCAGGATCTGCGCGTTCGGTGGCTGCGGCGACGAGCGTGCCCGTTCGAAGGCATCGACGAACGAGCGGAGGTCCTGCTCGAGCAAGTTGTCGCCGAGGTACATCACGAAGTCGTCGTCGCCGAGGAACTCGTCGGCGATGAGCACGCAGTGGGCGAGACCGAGCGGCGCGGTCTGGGGGATGTACGACACGCTGGCGCCGAACGCAGCGCCGTTGCCGATGGCCGCCTCGACCTCGACACGCGTGTCGCCGACGATGATGCCGATCTCGGTGATGCCGGCGTCGACCATCGCCTCGAGCCCGTAGTACAGGATCGGCTTGTTGGCGACCGGCACGAGCTGCTTGGCGCTCGTGTGCGTGATGGGCCTGAGCCGAGTGCCCGCCCCGCCGGCGAGTACCAGTGCCTTCATCCTCAGCCCCCGACGGTGTCTGACGTGGCGTCAGCCGGCAGCTTCCCCTTGCCGCGGAAGTAGTCGAGAATGGGTTCTGCCCCCTCGTCCATCTCCACGGCGGCTTGCCCGTCGATCGTCGCTCCTGAGACGGGGATCTGCACGGTGACGAGCCCGTCCTCTGCTGCCGCCCGCAGCGACCGGGCGGCAGACTTCGGGTCGAGCGAACCGTCGACGCGCACGGAGGCGAGCACGGCCTTGAGCAGCCTGCCAGCGGCGAACGGATCCTGCTCGATCTGCTCGAGTGCCTTACCGACCGCCTCGCGGATGAAGTGCTGCTGGCGCTCGATGCGACCGAGGTCGGCACGCGGATCGATGCGCCAGTCGCCGTCGCGGAACTCCTCGAAGGAGCGACTTCTCGCGTACTTGAGGGCGTTCTCGCCGTTGAGGTTCTGGCAACCCGGCTGCAGGTTGAGGCCCGTCATATCGTCCTTGCTGGCAAGCATGACGCAGATCTCGACGCCGCCGATGGCGTCGACGAGCCGCTGGAAGCCGTTGAAGTCGATCTCGACGTAGTGGTGCACGGGGATGCCGAGCGAATCGGTGACCGTTTTTGCGAGCACGTCGGGGCCCTCGTTGTAGGCGCCGTTGATCTTGCCGAAATCGCCGTCGGGGAACTCGACCCAGAGGTCCCGCGGGATGCTGAGCAGGGCCGCGCCGCCGCCCTTCTCGCGCCGCAGGATCATGATGGTGTCGCTGCGACGGCTCGTGCCCTCTGCGGCGTCGAGGTTCTCCTCGCGGGCGTCGGAGCCGACGAGGAGGAAGTTCTGCGTCGGTCCGTCCCTGTCCGGCGTGAGGACCTCCTCGACACCGACGACGCGGCGGACGCTGGCCTCGGTCTCGTCGGCTGCACGGATCACGCCGAGCCACCCACCGACGCCGACGGCGGCGGCGAGCACGATCGCGACCGGCGCGGGGCTGCGCTTCAGTCGTGACATCATGCTGACGCTAACGCTGCGGCGCTCGATGCGGACGTCAAGTCGCGCCGCGGAGGTGGACCACGTCACCGGCGTCGATCGTGCGCTGGCGCCCGTCGGCGGTGGCGAGCACGAGACGGCCGCCCTCTGCGAGTCCCGTCGCCGTGCCGACGAGCGTGTCACCGTTGCCCATGTCGACTCGGACGCGGCGCCCGATCGTGCCCAGCTCGGCCTCGTAGCGGTCGTCGAGCGCCTGCACTGACGGGGGCAGCGAATCCCACTCCTCGAGCAGGGCGGCGAGCAGGTCGAGCGGATCGATGTCGGCGCCGAGCCGGGCGGCGCCGTCGGGGCACCAGGCGACGTTGAGCCCGATGCCGACGACGACCCTGCCGTCGGCGACGCGGCGGGCGAGCAGTCCGGCGAGCTTGCGCTCGTGGACGAGCAGGTCGTTCGGCCACTTCAGCTCGACCGAGACTCCTGCGAGCCGCCGCGAGGCCGCCGCCGCAGCGAGCGCGACGGATCGCATCGCGGCTCCCGGACGGTCGACCGGCTCGTCGAGCAGCAACGAGGCGAGCAGGTTGGTGCCGGGCGGCGCGTCCCAGCGCCGATCGAGTCGTCCCCGCCCTGCGGTCTGGTGGCGGGCGACGAGCACGGTCTTCGTCGCCGCGCCGGACGTTGCGGCTGCGGCGAGGTCGTCGTTCGTGCTGCCCGTCGTGGCGACCACGTTCACCGTCCACCCGGGCGGCGGCGTCGTTGCGTGCGGTGGGTTGCCGTCGCCCGTCGTCACAGCATTTACATTGGCACCTGTGCTGCAGAAGATCCTGATCGCCAATCGCGGTGAGATCGCCGTTCGTGTGATCCGCGCCGCTCGTGAGCTCGGCATCGCAACGGTCGCCGTGTACTCCGATCTCGATCGCAACGCGCTGCACGTGCGGCTCGCCGACGAGGCGTTCGCGCTCGGCGGGCAGTCGGCGGCCGACAGCTACCTCAACACCGAGGCAATCCTCGATGCGATCCGCCAGAGCGGTGCCGATGCAGTGCACCCCGGCTACGGCTTCTTCTCGGAGAACGCCGGCTTCGCGAGGGCGATCACGGAGATGGGCGTCGCGTTCATCGGCCCACCACCCGATGCGATCGAGGAGATGGGTGACAAGGTCTCGAGCCGCAAGGCGGCCGAGCGCGGCGGCGCCCCGATCGTGCCGGGCACCACCGAGTTCGCCCAGTCGGCCGACGAGATCGTGGAGTTCGGTGAGAAAAGCGGCTGGCCCGTCGCCATCAAGGCGGCGTTCGGCGGCGGCGGTCGCGGGATGAAGGTCGTGCAGGACGCAGCATCAGTCGCCGATGCGATGACGAGCGCGCAGCGCGAAGCGAAGAACTTCTTCGGGCGCGACGAGGTCTACGTCGAGCGCTACCTCACGTGGCCGCGCCACGTCGAGGTGCAGCTCGTCGGCGATCAGCACGGCGACATCGTGTGGGTCTCCACACGGGACTGCTCGGCGCAGCGGCGTCATCAGAAGCTGATCGAGGAGGCGCCGGCACCTGCGCTGCCCGACGGCGTCGAGGAGGCGATGGGCGAGGCCGCCGTCAAGGCGGCGAAAGCCGTCGGCTACTACAACGCCGGGACCGTCGAGTTCATCTTCCAGGACGGCGACTTCTTCTTCCTCGAGATGAACACGCGGCTGCAGGTCGAGCACCCCGTGACCGAGGCGATCACGGGCATCGATCTCGTCGAGTGGCAGATCCTCGTCGCCAGCGGTGAGCCGCTGCCGATGACCCAGGCGGAGGTGCTGGCGACGCGCCGTGGTCACGCCATCGAGGTGCGCGTCAACGCCGAGGATCCGGCAGGCGGCAAGTTCCTGCCGTCACCGGGCACGATCACGAAGCTCGCCACGCCCGACGGGTTCGGCGTCCGCTTCGACAGCGGGTATGAGAGCGGTGACGAGGTCAGCCAGTTCTACGACAACCTCATCGGCAAGCTCATCGTGTGGGGCAAGGATCGCGACACGGCCATCGCCCGCGCGATCCGCGCGCTGGAAGACACCGTGATCGAGGGCGTCGCCACCACGATCCCCGCCGACCTGGCGATCCTGCACCACCCCGACTTCGCCGCCGTCGAGCACTCGACGAAATGGGTCGAGGAGCGCCTCGACCTGTCGGGCACCGCTGCGGCGCCGGCACCCTCGGCCGACCCCGCTGCTGAGGGAGACGCCGAAGCCGAGCCATTCGTCGAGCGCAGCGTGACCGTGGAGGTCAACGGCAAGCGGTTCGGCGTGAAGATGTGGGTGCCCGAGTCGGCGACAACGCCTACCGGTGGCGGCGGCGGAGGCAGGGCGAAGCCACGCGCCGCGCGCCGAGCGGGCGGAGGCGGCGGTGGTGCGGCGGGATCGGGCCAGGTGACCGTGCCGATGCAGGGCACCATCGTCAAGGTGCTCGTCGAGGTCGGCCAGAAGGTCGAGGTCGATCAGGCGGTCGTCGTGCTGGAGGCGATGAAGATGGAGAACCAGATCAACGCCGACCGCGCCGGCACCGTCACCGAGATCAAGGTCGAGTCCGGCCAGACCGTCGGCGGCGGCGACGTCGTGGTCGTCATCGGCGACTGAGCGCAGCGAGGGAGCCGACTGACTCGTTCTGTCCGTAGAAACCTGCCCGATCGGGCGCACTTCTACGGACAGGACGGCGGGCTCGGGCCGGCGGTCAGTCGGGCATGGCGGTGAGGATCAGCAGCTTGGCGATGCGGGCGTCGTCCGGGCCGAGGTAGCGGGCAAGGACGCCGACCACCCGGTCGGCGTCGAGCGTGCCCGCGGAGTGCATTTCTTCGAGGTCTGCCCAGTCCTTGGTGCGGTCGAAGAACGCCTTGAAGACGGCGAGGTCCGAACACGCCAGGAAGGGGACGTCCACCCCGCCGAACGGCTCGCGCCGCACCCGCTCGGCGGCAGCGGCGTGGAACGCTGTCGTGTTGAGGAAGAGGTCGACGGGCGTGTCGTCCCACCACAGCCGCGCTTGGCCGTCTCGTTCGAGGAGCCGTCGATCGTCTGCGGTGCACGTAACCGGTGGACAGATCGCCGCCAGTACATCATCGAGTCGGTGCACGTCAACGAACACGTTCACGTCGATGTCGATCGTGGTGCGGGCGCGCTGGGTGCACCACGCCAGCGCGAGCGCACCACCGAAGGCGTGGGGCAGGCGACCGACATCGAGACGCTCGTGCAACTCGACGATGCGCGCGACGAGCGACGTCATCGCCCGAAGACCGGCGCCTGCAGCGTCGTCTCGTGGCGCGCCGGGAACTCGGCGGCGAGCTCGAGGACGTCGGCCAGCTCGCGACCGCGAGCGGCGCGGTCGGCGCCACCCACGGACGGCACCAGGTAGACGTCGACGATGAACCCGCTCGCGGCCGCGACGCGTTCGAGCGTGTCGATCGTCGGAACAGAGCGCCCGTGCTCGTACGCCGAGAGCGTGGCGTGCGACGTGTGCGCGCGGGCTGCGAGCTGACGCAACGTCATGCCGGCACGGTGCCGGCACGCCCTGATCGTCGATCGGAGCATCATCCGATGATGGTATCGTATTCGATACCGCATCGGCAACGAGACCCCGACCACCCGACCACCCCACGTTCTGTCCGTAGGAACCTGCCCGATCGGGCGCATCTCTTCGGACAGGTCGGAGGGGAGGGCGTCGGCGTCGATCGTCGCTGGAGCGCGCTGCTACTCGGCGGCTTCTGCGAGGGCTTCGGAGAGCGCGGGGTGCACGAGGAGGCTCTCGACGATGTCGCTGACCTTCAGGTTGGCGGTGACGGCGAGGGCGATCACCGAGATCAGCTCGGCGGCGTGACGGCCGACGATCGAGCCGCCGAGCACGACACCCGTGGCAGGATCGGAGACGATCTTGACGAAGCCGCGCGGGTCGTTGTTGATCAACGCCTTCGGCGTCGCCGAGAACGGCACCTTGGTCACGCGGATCTTGCGTCCTGACGCGAACGCTTCGGCCTCGGCGAGCCCGACGTCGGCGATCTCGGGCTCGGTGAAGATCGCGCTCGCCGCCTTGTCGTAGTCCAGGTGGCGGTGCTGGCGCGAGTGCAAGCCCATCAGTCGCTCGGCCACCTTGCGCCCCTGCATCGCAGCCACCGAGCTGAGCGGGAGCTTGCCGCTGACATCGCCGGCGGCATAGATGTGCGCTGCCGTCGTGACGCAGTTGTGGTCGATCGGGATGTAGCCGGCGTCGTCGGTGTCGACCCCTGCGGCGTCGAGGTCGAGACCGTCGGAGTTGGGCACCGAGCCGATGGCGAGGACGGCGTGCGACGATCGCACGACGCGCCCGTCGTCGCAGCGCACGACGACACCGTCGCCGTCGGGATCACGGTCGATGGCCGTCGCCCTCGCGCCCTTCAGCAGGTGCACACCGCGACGCAGGAAATCGTCCTCGAGCACGGCGGCGACCTCGGGATCCTTGCCGGGCAGCACCTGCTGGCGAGACACGACGAGCGTGACCTTCGCCGCGAACGACGAGAACATGTGCACGAACTCGACACCGGTGACGCCCGACCCGATGACGGTGACGCTCGCCGGGAACACCTTCGGCGGGTAGCAGTCGCGCGTCGTCAGGATCCGGTCGCCATCGGGCTGGCACCAATCGGGGATCCGCGGCCGGGAGCCGGTTGCGACGAGCGCGTTGTCGAACGCGATCTCCTCGCTGCCGTCCACCCCGTCGACGAGGACGGTGTTGGGACCCGTGAACCGAGCCGTGCCGCGGACCATGCGCACGCCCTGGCTCGCCAGGAG
>JALZNU010000274.1 GCA_030857495.1 Actinomycetota bacterium
TCGAGGCCGGTGCCTTCCCCGCCGTCCCGGGTGAGTGGAACGCCTTCTTCCGGACCCATGCGAACTGCGCGTACTGCCCGTTCGACACCCTCTGTCCCGCTGATCGCGGCGAGCAGGCCGCGACGAAGGCTGACGAGATTGCGCCGCACCGGCGCGGCCTCGAGATCGACCCTGACGGTGAGGCCGAGACGTGACCAGGCACGTCTCGACGACCCGTGACCTCGGTGACGAGTCCGTCCGCACGCGCATCACGACCGACGGGCTCGCCGAGACGTTGTTCGTGGAGGCCGGGGCAGGGAGCGGCAAGACGACCGTGCTCGTCGACCGGATCGTCAACCTCATCGTGCACCGGGGGGTCGCCCCGCAGCACGTCGCAGCGATCACGTTCACCGAGGCAGCGGCCGCTGAGCTGCGCGACCGCATCCGCCGACGTCTCGAGGAACGGTCCGTCGGCGCCGAACGCGATCGGTGCACGTCAGCGCTCGCCGACCTCGACCGCGCTGCGATCACGACGCTCCACGGGTTCGCGCTGCGGGTACTGACCGAGCACGCCATCGATGCCGGACTGCCACCCCGCGTCGCCGTGCTCGACGAGGTGACGTCGCAACTTCGCCAGGCGCAGCGCTGGGAGCACTTCGTCGACGACCTCTACGACGAACCCGACCACGAGGAGGTACTGCTGCGCGCCCACGCCCTCGGCATCCTGCTCGAGTCCCGATCCGTAGGAAAGGCGACGCTCGCTGGTGTGGCGGCGACGCTCTCCCAGAGTTGGGACCGTCTCGACGCGATCGTCGCCACCGAGCGCCCGACGCTCGCCGACATCGACTTCGGCCCCTACGACCGCGCCGTTGCCGAGCTCGAACTGGCGCCGCAGCGATGCCTCGATCCCGCCGATCCGCTGCACGAGATCCTCAACGATCGCATCGCGATGCACCGTCGAGTCGTCGCCGAACCAGAGGTGAACCGAAAGCTCGGCTCGTTCCCCACGAACTCTCAGCATCCGCCGTGGGGACACGGTCGCAGCGGCGTGAAGCAGAACTGGACTGGCGGTGCGCAGGCAGTGAGGGATCTCGTGGATGCGACGAAGGAGGTTGCCGTCGACATCCGCGCGTCGGCGTCGGCGAGTGCGTTGCGCGTCCTGATGTGGTTGATCGCCGGCGAGGTGGTGCGTGCTGCCGACGAGCGTCGCCAAGAGGGCCTCCTCGAGTTCCACGACCTCCTCGTTCACGCCCGCAACCTGCTGCGCTCGTCCGAGCGCGCCCGTGCCGCGCTCCACGCTCGCTACCAATACCTACTCCTCGATGAGTTTCAGGACACTGACCCGCTGCAGGTCGAGCTCGCAACGTTGATCGCCGGCACAGTCGACGGTGCCGACGTGCCACCGTGGGACGCCGTCGACGTGCCAGCTGGCCGGCTGTTCTTCGTCGGCGACTGGAAGCAGTCGATCTACCGCTTCCGGCGTGCCGATATCGAACTGTTCCTCCGGGCCAGCGCTCGCTTCCGCGCAGGAGGGCCTCAGGTCGGCCTGACGAGCAACTTCCGCACCGTCGAACCGATCCTCTCGTTCGTCAACGGGCTGTTCGAAGCGGCCGACATGGCCGAGGCCGTCGGTGGAGTCACGCCCACGTACGAGCATCTCCTTGCTGCCCGCACTGGTCCGTCCGATCCCGGTGCCCACGCGCCCGTCGTGTTCGGTGGGTCGAGCACGCTCAGAGCCGATGCGCTCCGGGCACTAGAGGCCGCTGACGTGGCCGGGGCCATCGTCGACATCGTCGAGCGACCAGCACGATGGCAGGTCGAGGACGACGACGGCTGGCGCGATCCTCGCCGCGCCGACATCACTGTGCTCGTTCCGACGCGGACGTCGCTGCCCTTCCTGCGAGCAGCGCTCGACGAGGTCGGCATCTCATACCGCCTCGACACCGGGTCACTCGTGTTTGCCTCGCAGGAGGTCGCCGACGTGCTCGCCGTCGTCCGCGCGATCGCTGACTCGACCGACGACATCAGCCTCGTCACAGCGTTGCGATCGAGTTTGTTCGCCTGCTCGGATGTCGACCTCTTCACCTACTGCGACGCCGGCGGTCGCTGGGACATCTCCAAGCCTCCCGACGAGTCGCTCGACCCCGATCATCCCGTCGTGACCGCCACGGGCTACTTGCACGGACTTTGGGAGAAACGGTGGTGGATGGGACCGGCGGAACTCGTCGACTGCATCGTCAACGAGCGCCGGGCGATGCTCACCGCCCTCGGCGCCGAGCGACCACGTGACGTCTGGCGACGGATGCGCTTCCTCGTCGACCAGGCGCGAGCGTTCGAGGACGCCGGCCAGCGTGGGCTGCGCGAGTTCGTCGCCTGGGCGGAGCTGCAGGGTTCGGAGGCCGCTCGCGTCCACGAGCCCGTGCTGCCCGAGACCGACGACGACGCCGTGCGGATCATGACGATCCACGGCGCCAAGGGTCTCGAGTTCCCGATCACAATCGTGTCGGGACTGACGACCAAGCCCGGCACTGGCCCACGGATGTCGGTGACATGGCACGACGGCGTCCCACAGGCGAACCTGCCGGGAGGCAATAAGACCGAGGACTTCGACCGGAGCGCCGACATCGAAGAGGAGATGGACGTGCGTGAGAAGCGCCGGCTCCTCTACGTCGCGTTGACGAGAGCTCGCGACCACCTCGTCGTCAGCGCGCATCACCGGGAGAAAGAGCCGAGTTCCCACGGTGCGATGGTCGCCCGCCACGCGAAGGACCACCCCGTCCAATGTCGGCGACTCGACGAGCTCGTCGGTGAGCGCGCGACCGAACCCGTCGAGGTGAGCGGGATTGCGCGCTCGGCCGCAGCGCGCGACGAGGACTCGGTTGACATCGCCGCGGCAGCGGATCGACGGGCGCAATGGCTCGCGGCTCGGCGGCGCCTCGCCGAGGACGGAGGGCGCCGTGCCGTGTACTCCGCGACGGGCGTCGCAGCGATGAACGACCCGCTGGCGGCGAGCGAGCTGGACGACGACGGCTCCGACACGGACGAACCGGCCGACCTCGGCGACGGCGAGCACGGCTCGGCGTCATCCGACTCGGCGGTGCCGCCGCGACGCCAGGGCCGCGCCGGCACGGCCATCGGACGCGCGGTGCACGCGACTTTGCAGTCGCTCGATCTCGCCACGATCGATCCGGACAGTCCGGTCATCGATCAGATCGCGGCTCGCGAGGCGGAGCTCGAAGCCGTCGTGGAGGCTGCGTCCCAGATCGCAGGTGGGGTGCGTGCGGCCTTGGCCT
>JALZNU010000275.1 GCA_030857495.1 Actinomycetota bacterium
CGCCGACGCGAACGACGACGGTTCGACGCCGGCGAGGTCGACGACTGCGCCCTCGCACTTCGACACGACCTTCGAGGTGACGACGACGATGTCGCCGTCGCGCAGCGGTTGGCGCTGAGCGATCAACAACATCAGGTCGGCGCCGCGCTCGATCTCTGGGAGACCGACGACGGGCAGCAGCGTGATCGTGCCGTCCCCACCGTTCGCCATGGGCCGCACGGTACCGCTGTCGGCCAACATGGGGTCATGTCCACGGTCTCACAGCTCTTCGATCCCACGGCGTGGGACGAGATCGACGGGTTCGACTTCGTCGACCTCACCTACCACCGGGCGAAGGCGCACGGCACGGTGCGCATCGCCTTCGACCGGCCAGAGGTGCGCAACGCCTTCCGCCCCCAGACCGTCGACGAGCTCTACCGCGCCGTCGACCACGCCCGCATGTCCACCGACATCGGCGCCATCCTGCTGACCGGCAACGGCCCATCGAGCAAGGACGGTGGCTGGGCGTTCTGCTCGGGTGGCGACCAACGAATCCGAGGGGCCGACGGCTACCGCTACGCCGAGGGCGAGACGTCGGCGACGATCGACCCGGCGCGGGCGGGGCGACTCCACATCCTCGAGGTGCAGCGGCTCATCAGGACGACGCCGAAGCCCGTCATCTGTGTGGTGCCGGGTTGGGCCGCCGGAGGTGGGCACAGCCTCCACGTCGTCTGCGACCTCACGATCGCGAGCCGCGAGCACGCTCGCTTCAAGCAGACCGACACCGACGTCGCCAGCTTCGACGGCGGCTACGGCTCTGCGTACCTCGCCCGCCAGGTCGGCCAGAAGTTCGCGCGGGAGATCTTCTTCCTCGGCCAGGAGTACAGCGCCGACGACGCCCACCGCATGGGGATGGTCAACGCCGTCGTCGCCCATGACGACCTCGAGACGACGGCGCTGGAGTGGTGCCGGATCGTCAACTCGAAGAGTCCGACGGCGCAACGGATGGCGAAGTTCGCGTTCAACCTCGTCGACGACGGCCTGATGGGCCAGCAGGTGTTCGCCGGGGAGGCGACCCGCCTCGCCTACATGACCGACGAGGCGCGCGAGGGTCGGGATGCGTTCTTGGAGAAGCGCACGCCTGACTGGTCAGGCTTCCCCCACCACTTCTGAGCCGGGTCCGGCCTCGGTGGCGGCCCGTCGCCGGCGCCGTGACGTCGCACGCCCGTCGGCCTGCTTCGGCGACCAGCGGAACCACATCGCGGCAGCGACGGCACCGGCGACACCCCAGGCGGCGACGACGGCGAGCCGCCCGGGAGAGAACGCCGGCGACTCGACGAGCGGGTTGAACGCGTCCTGCACTGACGTCGCGAACGGCCGCAGCGGGAAGATCCCGGCGACGGTGGTGAGCCAGTCGGGGGCGTCCTCCAGCGGGATGAAGACGCCGGACACGAACGCCAACGGCAGGATGAATGCGTTCGCCGCGGCGGGTGCGGCGTTGGCGTTGGGTACCAGCGAGCCGAGCGCGATCCCCATCGCCGAGAAGGCGGCGACGCCGATCACGAACGTCGCCAGCGCAGCTGGCAGCTTCGCCGGGTCGACCTCGACGTCGTAGAACACGACGCCGAACAGGATCATCAACAGCGAACCGGCGAGCGCCAGCAGCGTCGCCGAGCCGACGAAACCGGCAAGGTAGGTCCAGCGCGGGACGGGTGTGCCACGCCACCGTTTCATCACACCCTCTTCGCGACGGATCGGGATCGTGTTCGCGAGATTCGTGAACGTCGCCGACACTGCCGTGAAGGCGGCGAGGCTGCCCGTGTAGAACTGTGACAGCGGCCACTGCCCTGCCGGAGTCTCCACGTCCTCGCCAGAGAACAGCAGGTTGAAGACCACGAGCATCACCAGCGGCAGGACGATGGTGAAGAACATGGCGATCGGCGTGCGCCACAGCAGCAGCAGCTGGTAGCGCACCTGTCGCAGCGCGATGCCTGCGGTCGACGGCCACTGGTCGCTCATGGCCGCTCGTCGTTCGCGAACTGGAAGTAGACGTCTTCCAGCGACGGAGGTTGGATCGTCAACGCCGTCAGCTCGACGTCGTGTACCACGGCCCACGACGTCAGTTCGTGCACCGTTGCCGTGGGCGTCGGCGTGGCAATGCGCACGGCGTTGCCGCGCACCTCCGCGTCCTCGGGCAACACGCCGTCGAGCTCACCCGAACCGACCCCTTCCGGCAAGGTGAACGTGATCGTGCTGACGCCGATCCCGGCCATCAGCTCTTGCGGCGAGCCCTCGGCCACGATGGCGCCGTCCGAGATGATGCCGACGCGATCGGCGAGGTGCTCGGCTTCGTCGAGGTAGTGCGTCGTCAACAGCACCGTCGTCCCGCCCGTGCACAGGTTCGACACGACGTCCCACGCCCGGCGACGGGCGCCGGGATCGAACCCGGTGGTCGGCTCGTCGAGGAACAGCACCTCGGGGTAGCCGACGATGCCGAGCGCAAGGTCGAGTCGCCGCTGCTGACCACCCGACAACGTCCCGACGCGCTCGTCGACCTTGTGTTCGAGACCGGCCAGCTCCAGCACCTCGTCGATCGGGCGGCGGCGCCGGTACACCGAGCCGTACGTCTCGATCGCCTCACGCACCTTGAACTCGTGCTCGATGCCCGAGCTCTGCAGCACGATGCCGATGCGGTCGCGCAGTTCGCGACCGCCGCCAGCCGGATCGAGCCCGAGCACCTCCACCTCGCCGCTGTCGCGCTTGCGGTGTCCTTCGAGGATCTCCACGGCCGTCGACTTGCCGGCGCCGTTCTGGCCGAGCAGGGCGTAGACGGCACCCTCCTCGATCTCGAGGCTGACGTCGTCGACCGCAGTGACGGGCCCGTATACCTTGCGCAGGTTGCGGACTCGCACTGCGGGCATCGCCCGACAACCTACTGGTGCGTCGCTGAGGTGATCGCGGCGGGATCGAACCTCGCGCCTCAGTGCGCGTGTCAGCGATAACACGCGACTCAGGCGGCGATTGCTGACGTGGGCAGGAAGTTCTCAGCGCAATGGCGGTGCCGACGAGATCGGCAGGCCGGTGTCATTGCGCATCTGCTCGGCGGTCTTCACGAAGTACGCCCAGAGCTCGGCGGCGATCGTCTCGTCGTCGAGCCCGGCGGTCGCCGTCCCGATGGCGGCGGACATGTGCGCCAGCCAGTGGTCGCGCTCGTTCTTGCCGATGTGAAACGGCAGGTGCCGCATCCGCAGCCGAGGATGACCGCGCTCGTCGGAGTACGTGGT
>JALZNU010000276.1 GCA_030857495.1 Actinomycetota bacterium
GCTCGACGGCGTGGCCGGGATCGTCCCACCGCCGGCCCGGTGGCATCGCCGCCCGGTGCGCCGGCGCCTCGGCGGCACCGATCGCCGTCGCGAACGCCGGCATGTCGTGGGTGCGGATCCCCGCCACGGATCGTGCCGGCACCACGGGCAAGGTGACGTCGTCGAGGTGGAAGCCCTCCTCGTACATCCCGAGCATCTCCCAGCGCGCCATCGCCTCGTCCACGTCGCTCGGCACGGTGCCGAGGTTCTCGCCGACGACCACGGTTCCGTGCACGGCGGCACCGGCAGCGATCACGGCAAGCAGCTCGTCGGCCGGATAGCGGACGTACACGCCACGCGACGACGGCTCGCCGGGCGGGATCCACCACAGCCGGTGCACGGCCATCACGTGGTCGATGCGCACCACGCCGGCGTGCTCGCTGGCGCGCTCGACGAGACGACGCCACAGGTCGTAACCGGTGCGACGCGCAGCCCCCGGCAGCTGCGGAGGGAAGCCCCAGTCCTGGCCGTCGAGAGCAAGCGGATCGGGTGGCGCGCCGACGGAGAACCCTTCGGCGAACAGATCGGGGTGCGCCCACGTCTCGTACCCCGCGCAATGGCTGCCGACGGGGAGATCGAGTCCGAGCGACGCCCCCCGGGTGGCGGCCGACGAGAGCTGACGGTGGGCGAGGAACTGGGCGAGCACGTGGCTGCGCTCCACGAGTGCCGTCGGGTGGTCGCCGGGGGGAACCGTTGCCGCACGGAAGCGGGCGTAGGCGACCACGTCCGGACGTTGCTTGGCGAACGAGTCGAGCTCGTCGGTCACCATCGGCAGCAGCTGGGAGGCGGCGGCGACGAGCTGGGCCCTGCGGCGCACGGCCAGCGACGCCAAGTCGACGAGTGGGTCGTGCACGGTTGCCGGCAGCGGCGACGGCGGGAGCGAGGCGTCGTCGAGATACACCTCGTTCCAGTGCAGGCGACTGACGGGCGAATACGGGCTCGGGTCGAACGGTTCGTCGAGGAAGAGGTCGTACAGCGGCAGCGTGAACAGCACGTCGACATGCCGCGTGGCGAGCGCCGCGGCGAGGTCGCCGAGGTGGTGATACGCAGGAAGCGGGTCGTCGTTGCTCCAGAGGCCGTACGCCGGTGTGAACATCCCCGAGCGTCGGCCCGCCATCGTCGGCATCGTCTCGGGCGCGACGACGACCGTCGCCCGTGCCTGTGCGCCGCCCGCTGCAGCCACCGTCAGCTCGTGGCAACCGACCGGCAAGGTGGGCCACGACCCGGCGAGGTCACGCCGTGCCAGCACGGTCCCGTCGGCAAGCACGAGCTCGGCGTCGTCGAACGCGTCGAGATCGGGACACGCCACGCGGACGTCCGCCGGGCCACCGGCGATGATCACCTCGTCGAGCAGTGATGCAGGGTCCGGTCGCCTGTCGGCGCGCAGCACCTCGACGACGCGCGCGACCGACTCCGGATCGGACGCCACTCGCGTGCCGGCAGCGCTCGTGAATGTCGTCTCGACGCCGAGCAACGTCGCCTCGCGCTGCAACGCAGGTCCGAGATCGCGTGAGCGAGCGGACACGGTGGGGTTCATCGGTCAGGAGCTCTCTGCACGCTCGACGACCATGTTGACCACGGCGCCGAGCGGCCACGCCGCCCAGTGCGGGCGGTTGCCCAGCTCGTAGCGCACCTCGTAGAGCGCGTTGAGCAAGACGTGCGCGTCGAGCAGCAGCCTCGCGTCGGCGGGATCGTCGGGCAGCAGCGCCGGGCGCTTCGCGTCACGCGTCGCCTCGAGGGTCGCGTCGTAGCGTTCGTAGTAGCGGCGCTGCATTCGCTCGGTCCAGTTGCGACGCCACGGTTCGAGCGCCGCTCGCTGCACCTCGTTGATGCGGCCGCGCTCCTGCGATGTCGCCATCGCGACACGACCGGCGTAGTCGAGCGAACGCAGCATGCCGCCGACGTCCATCAGCGGCGAGCGCTTGATCGAACGCTCGCCGATGGCACGTCCGGGCTCGCCCTCGAAGTCGATGATGACGACGTCGCGCCCCGTCCACAGCACCTGCCCGAGGTGGAAGTCGCCGTGGATGCGGATGCGTGCGGCATCGAACTTGCGCGTGCGCAGGTCCTGGAACGTGGCGAGCAGCGAGTCGCCGTCGTCGAGCACGAGTGTGGCCATCTCCTGCGCCTCGGGCGTCAGCGCGTGGCGGCCCCGCCGCAGCCGCCGCTGCGTCTCGCGCAGCGACGCCCGCAGGCTCTGCTGAATCGCCCGCTGCTGCAGCAACGTGAACTGCTCGGGCTCGAACCCGCCGTCGCCGCTGGCGAGCGCGCGGTGCATCTCTGCGGTGCGCGTGGCGAGCATCTCGATCACGACGGTCATGCCGGCGTCGTCGGACACCTCATCGGGCTCCGACACGAGACGTTCGACCTCACGACTGAGCAGGTCCTGGCTCCACTGCCACAGGTCGCTCTCGTTCGGCACGGCGTCGTGCACGACGACGAGGTTGGCCGGCGCAGCCTCGTCGGCGAGCGTGATGTCGAGCGTCGCCGCCACGCCGGGGCTGTGCTCGAACCCGCGAGCACGCAAGTGGAGCGGCAACGTCACGTCGGGGTTCTCGCCGGCCACCACCTGGCGGACGAGCTTGGCGATCACCTTGGCGCCGACGATGGCCGACGAGTTCGACTGCTCGACGCCGAGCACGTGCACGTCACGAGCGTCGTCGGCGAGCGAGTGGATACCGGTGCGGCGAGGATTCCCGCGAACGGTGCTGCTGCGGCCGCGGTATGTGCGCCGGGCGAGCGAGGCCTTCACGACATCGGCCGCCCCCTCCGCCGACGCCATCGCGTCGACCATCAACCCGTCGTCGAGACGGGCGATCACGGCGCCGGGGTGAAGCTGTTCCAGCTCGGCGCCGTGCTCGCCGCTGACGCGCTGCACCGGCACGGCGTAGCGGTGATCGTCACCTTCGGTGTACGACACGCGCACCATCACCATCGCCACCGTGTCGCTCAGCTCGACGACGTCGTCGAGCGAGAGATCGCGGATCGTTGCGCCCTTTCCGGCGAACCACCTCCGCTCGGGGATCCAACGCCCGATCGCCCGGCTCAGCGGCGCGCGCCGGCGCAGCACCTCGTCCCATGTGCCGTGGAGCGGCATGGTCTCGGCCGTCACCGTCGTCGTGCCCGCATCGAGCGCGAACCAGAAGAAGCCGTACGGCGCCAGGGTCAGCGGGTAGAGCCGATCACCGATCGGCGTGAATCGGTTGCTGCCGAACAC
>JALZNU010000277.1 GCA_030857495.1 Actinomycetota bacterium
TGGCGGTGGTCGTCCCGGTCATCGCGGTGGTCGTCCCGGTCATGGCGGTGGTCGTCCCGGTCATGCCGGTGGTGGTCCCGGTCATAGCGGTGGTGGTGCCGGTCATGCCGGTGGTACTGGCAGTCGTACCTCCTGCAGTTGTCGCCGTGGTGGTGTCGCCGCTCTCCTCGTCGTCACCGCATGCTGCGGCGATCAACGTGAGCCCGACGAGCAGCGCACCCACGCGACGTACGCGTGATCTCTGCATCGTGATTGTTCCTCCCCCTAGTGGAGGCGGGATGCCTCCTTCTGGGTAGCGACAGGCTAGAAGACGGCGCACGCGGGCACAAGCCACTACGTTCCGACACATGCTGCGTCGGGATCCACGTCCGGCGAGCCCGTTCGAGCTGCTCGGATTGCCCGAGAGTGCCGATCGCGGCGCCGTCCTCGCCGCCAGGCGCCGGCTCGCCAAGTCCGTGCATCCCGATCACGGTGGTGATCCGTCGCGAATGCAGCGCGTCAACGACGCGACCACCGCCGCGCTCGACGCCATCGAGCGCCGCGCCGAGCCGACACCACCCGGCCGAGAAGCGCGCCCGTCGCCACCGCCCGCGCCCGCAGGGCGGCCGTCGATGGCACCGAGACCCGCCGGTAGCAGGGTTGTCGACGACATCCCGTCGTTCGTGGTCGAAGCGCTGCCGGCCGTCGCCTTCGACGTCTTGGAGACGGTCGCACCATTGCTCGGCACGGTGGCCGACAGCGAGCCGCCGTACCTCCTCGACGTCGAGCTCGAGGGCGCGCTGCGTTGCCTGTGTCGTCTCGAGCTGCTGCCGGAGGCCGGTTCGACATCGGTCGGGATGGTGCTCGTCGGCCTCGACGGAGGTCATCCGCCGGAGACCGATGCCGTGCGTGACGCCTGGATCGCGGCCATCAACGCCGCGGAGTCAGCGCCCGGCTGACGCTCTGTGCAGGCGATCGCGGACGGCGATGCCGATCCCTTCCGGTGATGGCAGGACGGCGAGGACGAATGCCACGCCGGCGTCGTCGGCCGCTCGCAGCCGTTGGTAGAGGACACGGGCGTACTCGGCGGAATCGTCGACGTGGAGCACGTCGACGGCCACACCGTCCGCCGTGAGCTGGGCTTGGCGCCGCTCGGCGGCCTCGCGATCCTCGAATACCTCGACCGCGGCGACGGGGGAGTAGTGCCGCACCAACATTCCAGGCGCACGCGCCGGGCCGCTCGCGGCGGCGACACCGCCGACGATGCGCTCGATCTCGGCGGCCGTGATCGCCCCCGGTCGGAGCACCTGAGGCACCGGGGTCGTGCAGTCGACAATCGTGCTCTCGATGCCGACCGTCGTCGCTCCGCCGTCCAGCACGAGGTCGCGATCCGGGTCGAGGGCGTCGCCCAGCTCGTCGAGCACGTGGCGTGGTGTCGTCGGGCTGACACGGCCGAAACGGTTCGCCGACGGAGCCACCACCGCCCGGTTGAGCCGTTCGATGATGCCCGTTGCGAGCGGATGGGCCGGCACGCGGATGGCGACGGTCGAGCGCCCGCCCGTGATGCCGTCGGGCACCGCAGCCGATCGTCCGACGAGCACAGTCAGCGGGCCGGGCCAGCACGCCTCGGCGAGCCGTCGTGCCGAGTCGGGAACGTCCGCGCCGTAGCGATCGAGACCTTCGCTCGACGCGACGTGCAAGATCAGCGGGTGGTCACGCGGCCGGCCCTTGACGGCGTAGACACGTGCGACGGCGTCGGCGTTGGCGGCGTCGGCGGCGAGCCCGTACACCGTCTCGGTCGGCATCCCGACGAGTCCGCCGGCAGCGAGCGCGCCAGCTGCCCGATCGAGATCTCGGGTGAGTGGAACGGATCCGATCGGGACAGAGTACGGGCTCGTCACGCCCTAGCCTTGGAGAGCCGAACGGCCGTCAACCATGCACATGCTTCATCCTCACCCCGGTCACGATCTGACGTACAGCGACGTGTTCATGGTGCCCAGCCTGTCGGCCGTGCCCTCGCGCCTCGACGTCGACCTCACCACGCCTGACGGCATCGGCACGCACATCCCCGTCGTGGTCGCCAACATGACGGCGGTGGCGGGACGCCGCATGGCCGAGACCGTTGCCCGTCGTGGCGGGCTCACCGTGCTGCCCCAGGACATCCCCCTCGACATCGTCTCGAGCGTGGTCGCCTACCTCAAGAGTCGCCACCCCGTGTACGAGACGCCCATCACGCTTGCGCCGCACGACACGATCGGCGACGCGCTCGGCCTCGTGCACAAGCGAGCACACGGCACCGTGCTCGTCGTCGACGGTGACGGCGCACCGCTCGGTGTGTTCACCGAGGACCGCGCCGCCGGGTTCGACCGCTTCACCCAGCTCCACGCCGTGATGAACACCGAGGTGATGAAGCTCGAGGACGGTCTGTCGCCCGACGCCGTGTTCGAGCGGCTCGCCGATCTGCGCAGCGGTGCCGTTCCCGTGGTCGACGACGACGGGCGTCTGCTCGGGGCGATGACCCGCACGGGCGCACTGCGATCGATGATCTACGAACCGGCGCTCGACGCCTCGGGACGGCTGCTGGTCGCCGTCGCCGTCGGCATCAACGGCGAGCCCGCGACGAAGGCGAAGGAACTTGCGGCGATGGACGTCGATGTGCTCGTGATCGACACGGCCCACGGCCACCAGCAACGCATGCTCGACACGGTGGCGGCCGTCCGGGCGGCGACGCCGGACGTGCCACTGGTTGCCGGCAACGTCGTCACGGCGGAGGGCACACGCCAGCTGATCGAAGCGGGTGCCGATGTTGTGAAGGTGGGTGTCGGGCCTGGCGCGATGTGCACGACGCGGATGATGACCGGCGTCGGCCGCCCGCAGTTCAGCGCGATCGTCGAATGCGCCGAGGAGGCTCGCCGGTTGGGCAAGCACGTGTGGGCGGACGGCGGCGTGCGCTATCCCCGCGATGTCGCGCTCGCACTCGCCGGTGGGGCGGCGAGCGTGATGTTCGGGTCGTGGCTCGCCGGCACGTACGAGTCGGCGGCGGACACGATGCGTGACCCTGACGGCCTCCTCTACAAAGAGGGCTACGGCATGGCGTCGAACCGCGCCGTGAAGAACCGCACCCGCACGGAGTCCGACGTCACGAGGGCGAAGAAGGAGCTGTTCGAGGAGGGCATCAGCACGTCGCGGATGTACCTCGATCCTGCCCGGCCCGGCGTCGAGGACATCATCGATCAGCTCGTCGCCGGTCTCCGCTCGTCGTGCACGTACGCCGG
>JALZNU010000049.1 GCA_030857495.1 Actinomycetota bacterium
GGGCAAGACCCGACGAGAAGCCATGCGCTGCCTCAAGCGCTACATCGCCCGCGACGTCTACCGGATCCTCACCATCAGCAGCCCTCCTCCCTCCCAGTTCGCAGCTTGACAACAAGAGAAGCATCGGATCTTCAGCCGACCCGAACCGCTCCGCCGCATCGGCCTACTCGCCGCGACCCACCATGAGCGCATGGACGGCTCTGGCTACCACCGAGGGGTCGGGGGCACGATGCTCTCGATGCCGGCTCGAGTGCTGGCGGCAGCAGACGCCTACGACGCCATGACCCAACCCCGACCACATCGTGGGCCGATGACCGACTCCGACGCCGCCCGAGAGCTGCGCCGCGAAGTCGACGACGGACGCCTCGACCCCATCGCCAGCGACGCGGTGCTCGCAGCCGCAGGACACGCGGGAAGCCGCTCCCGTGCCGGCGCGCCGGCCGGTCTCACAGCACGGGAGGGCGACGTGCTCGCGCTGCTCGCTCACGGACTTCCCAACAAGGGGATCGCCCGCCAGCTCGGGATCAGCCCCAAGACCGTGAGCAACCACATCGAGCACATTTACACCAAGCTCGACGTGACCAACCGCGCGGCCGCCGCCATGCGTGCCATGCAACACGGGCTCGTCGGATCGACGGCCGCGCTCGTCGAGTAGCGGTCACAGTCAGGGCTGCTCAACGGCGCGCCCGAGTTCCCCAGGCGTTCCAAAGGTCGTGAACCGCGACGACGACGGCAGGTCCACCGACCCATCGAGTCGCGCCCCGAGCTCCCGCCGCGCTTTCGCCCACCGATCCCGCATCAAGCGCGAAGCATCCCGGACGGGCGTCCCAATATCCCGGGCCGAGGGTGTCCCACAACCGGATACGCGGTCGAGTCGGGGTCGTCACGCCGCCCGTCCGGCGCGTATGGCCTGGTTGCGGGCTCTGCACCGTCGGTAACCATCGCGAGGTAGCTGCCTCATCACCGCTCCTCCCACCAACGATGCTCGGTCAGATGGAGCGCGCCCTCCGACCCCACTTCGGCCAAGCGTGTGGCCGCCCCGGTCCGCGGGTTCTGGGGCGCTCGTTCTGGGACAACCGCGTCGGCGTCGAGCGCGCCCCGAGCCGTCTGATCTGGCGCACTCGCAGGAGGAAGCGCCCGGCGATACCGAGGGGCTCAACGGCGCTGCACCCGGCGGTCGGTGACACCCCCCGTGCTCGCCGCGGAGTGAACGTTCGGAGGCAGTCCATGAAGGAGCGATACCGGTCGTCGTTGTGCACCGCGTAGACGCGGACATGCTTGCGCGATCGGCACGCTGCGCTGCCTGATTCGGTTGAACGGGACGCTGTCGGACGATGTGCGGGTCGTACGGGTGGCGTTACCGCTGTCGGTCTGGGTCGTCCGGCGCCCTGCCATCCCGACGGAACAGCGCGACGCCGACCGCGATGGTCCACAACGGAACCAGCGCGAACGAGGTGAAACCTGTGAGGAAACTCACGATGTTGTGCACCTCGTCCTCGGACCGGCTGACGGTCGGCTCCGCGATGGACTGGAGGGCCGCGGTGACAACGAGGATGCACCCGAGGACGGCGCCCGTCCACGCCAGCCATGGCGGGACCAGCGAGGCGCGGCGAAGGGCGAGGCCATTGCCGACGGCAAAGGCGCCGAAGAGCGTGAGAGCGAGGGGGGCGGCTGCGAACTCGAGGTTCGTCACCAAGCGGGCGCCTTCGGGATCGTTGAAATAGTCGGCGAGCACCGGCGCGGTCGCCGCCAGCACCGCGGCCGCCACGGTCAGAGTGCCCCACACCACAGCGCTCCCGAAGGCCACCGCCTCGGCCATCCCGGCCGTGTCGTGCTGGCGGAGCTTCTCCCGCAGCGCCCACGCGAACCACAAGAACGCCAGGCCAGACAGACCGACCAAGTACATCCCGACGGTGAAGACCTCGGCGTTGGCGAGAAGCTTCGAGGCAAAGGCTTGAGGCGCGTCGCGCTGGTCGACGGCCTCCTCGACGAGTTGGCCGCCCAGGACCCGGAGCACGAAGAACGCGACCGGTGTAAGCCACACCCAGCGCATCCGATTCGTCCGGTCTCCGCGCACCACGAGAACAAGTCTTCCATCAACCAGCGCGACGGTCTTGCGCACCGCTCGCCGGGACCAGCCGTCGGATCGTTCTCAGAATCCGCAGTCCGACAGAACACGCGTCGCAGCGCGGGTCACTTACCGCGAGACGTGGCCGAAGTGCCGGTCGATGGCAGGCAACTCCCGCGAGGCCGGACTCCCGCACAAGAGACGACCTGCGCGACCGAATCGGCGATCTGCTCGGAGGTTGCGAGCACAGAACGGTGTCCCAGAACGGCCCGAGGTAGCCCAGCGGGTGCCTCCGAACGCCGGCAATCGGGCGGTACCGAACTGTGCAGAGCGGGTTCGGTGCACTCCCTCTTCCGAACCGTGGTCGGCCTCAAGGACGGGATGATGACCAGCAGACCACGGCGAAAGTCATTCTGAACGCCGAGTCGGGGGCGCGATCGACCCGACGTACGGCACGCGGCTGGAGAGCGCCGAGCGGCAGTGCGACCTACCGACCTGCCGTGATTCGACGATGCGGTACGGTCGCGCGATGACGAAACCGTCGCTGGTCTCGGATCTGGGTCGCGGCGTCCTGGCCAGCACTGTCGGTACGGCTGCCATGACGGTGTTTCAACGAGCGATCGAGATGCCAGTGACGGGACGCGATGAGAGCGACGCGCCGGCGCAGTTCGCGAAGAAGGTGCTGCCCATCAAATCGTCGGGGCCGCTCACGGAGCGCCAGCTCAACTACGTCGCCCACTTCGGGATCGGCACGCTGTGGGGCATGGCGTTCGCGATCGCCGCACGGACGGGCCTGCGCGGCCAGAAGGCGGTCCACGTCGTATTTCCCGTCGTGCTGACGGGCGACATTCTGCTCAACACGGCGCTCCGCCTGTACAAGCCCTCGACATGGACGAAGCAGGAGTGGATCGTCGACCTGGTCGACAAGTACGTCCAAGCGCAGGCGACCGGAGCTGTCTTCGAGCGCATCGCCCGCTCATGACCACACTGCGGTAGCAGCATCCCCGTCGACGATGCTGGGGCTGTCGGGCGGGGCGTGACAGTAGCGTCCGGTTTGTGTCCGAGCCGCCGTTCGTCCCAACCGACTTCGAGCCGCCGACGACCCTCGTGAGCGACCACTTCCGGCTGGAGCCGCTCGGCCCGCAGCACAACGAGGCGGATCACGCGGCGTGGACGTCGAGCATCGCTCACGTCCGCTCCACTCCGGGGTTTCCCGATGGCAACTGGCCGCCGTCGGAGGGCATGTCGCTCGACCGGAACCTCGACGACCTCCGCCGCCACGCCGCGGACTTCGACGCTCGCACCGGGTTCACGTTCACCGTCCTCGACCCGTTCACGAGCGACGTGATCGGGTGCGTCTACCTCTACCCCTCGCAGTCGCCAGACGCCGACGTCACAGCCCAGTCATGGGTGCGCGCCAGTCACGCCGAGCTCGACGTCCCGCTCGCCGACGCAGTCGCCTCCTGGCTCACGGCCAAGTGGCCGTGGGAGCGCGTGCACCGCCCCGGCCGCTGATCATCGCCGATTGGGCGAGGACGGTCAGCGCCGGTAGACCACGTGTGTCACCTCGGGCGTCCAACGCCCCGAGGCAGACGGCCATGCGGTCGGCCCGACGCCGTCGAACAACCGGACGTAGCCGGCGTCGAGTACCACGGGCACAACGTGCAGCCGCAGCTCGTCGATCATGCCCGCGGCAAGACACTGGTTGATCGTCAAAGCGCCGCCGGCGATGGCGACGTTCTTGTCGCCCGCCGCCGCCCGCGCGAGGTGCAGCGCCTCGTCCGGCCCGCCCGTGACGAAATGGAACGTGGTGCCGCCCTCCATCTCGAGCGGCTCGCGTGCGACGTGGGTGAGCACGAAGACCGGCGCGTGGAACGGCGGCTCCGCGCCCCACCACCCCTTCCATTCGAGGTCCCACGGGCCGCGCCCGGGACCAAACATGTTCCGGCCCATGATGAACGCGCCGGCACCAGTGATCGCGGTGAGCTCGGCGCGGTGATCCAGGGCGTGATCGAACATCCACGAGTGAAGGGTGTCGCCGCCGGCCAAGCCGTCGCCGAACGGCTGCTCGAGGGATTGGTTCGGCCCAGCGGAGTACCCGTCGAGCGAGATGGAGAGATCACAGGTGACGAGGCTCATGTCTGTACGACGACGGCGTGCACCGTGACTCATCGCTCGCCGCAACGCAAGTGGTGCCGGCGCTGCAATCGGGACGGCTCACGAGCAGAGCCCGCGGCATAGCCAGTTCGCCGGCTCTGAGTCCGCCACCAACGAGGCAAAACGTTGCCTGACGCAGCTAGGCCCGATACGCGTCGATGGTGGGCTTGAGCGGCCGGGCATACCACAAGGGGCGGCGCAGGCCGTCCGGCCCCGGGCCGGGGCGAGTCATCGCAAGCCACTCGCGGTAGGCCTCCTTCGACTTCGCTGTGTCGACCACCACGTCGCCGACCTGGTCGTCGGCCTCGGCGGCGGTCACCCGCACGCGCTGGTGCCAGCAGTGCATCCCCGAGATCGGGTCGGGCTGCACGCAGAACGTCAGGTTCTGGTGGACACCGGCGTCGCTCCACCAGATGCGCTCGGTGTCGTCGTCGCTACTGGTGTACGCCTTGTCGCCCTCCATCCTGCGCAGCCGCCACGCCGAACCGTTACGGGAGAGGTCGGCACGGCCACCCGCCCACGAGCGTCCCGTCTTGTCGTCGAGCCGCCAACGCCCCATGTGGTGGGACGCAGCGACGATGCCCGGCCTGATCCCCTCGGTGCGCCACGCGGCGATGACGAAGTGGCCGATGCGCGTCGTGATCCGCACGAGACCGTTCTCGTCGATGCCGAGCTGCTCGGCGTCGGTGGGATGGATCCACAGCGGGTGTCGATGACTGATCTCGTTGAGCCACTTCGAGTTGGAGCTGCGCGTGTGGATCAGCGTCGGGATGCGGAACGTCGGCATCAGGATGCGCTCGTTGCCGGCGAGGTCGAGCGTCTCCCAGTGCACGTGTGAGGGGATCCAGCCCGGCGTCGTGTGTTCGGGCCAGCCCCAATCGCGCAGCGTGGTGGAGAACAGCTCGAGCTTGCGCGACGGCGTGGGGAACCCCTCTTTCAGCTCGCCGTCGATGTCGACGGCGGGCGAGCCGTCGCCGAGCTTGTCGAGGTGGGTCGTGGCGAAGCTCTCCTCGGAGCCGTCGAACGTGCCGATGGTGCCAGGCTTGCGGTAGACGCCTGCGTCGTCACGCTCGCAACCCTCGACGGCGGTCGGGTCGACGACGCGCTCGTACGGCTCGTACGGATCGGTCGGCACGGCAAACGCCGCACGGTCGCGCATGTACTCGAGTGGCGTCTGGCCGGCGGCCGCTGCGGCCTCGGGGAGCCCCGGCACGTGGTGCTCGAAGATCGTGCCGTAGTACTCGTCGACCGTGATCGGTGTCCCGGGCCGCTCGTCGCTCTCGAACCACTGGCGGATGCCGAGGCTGCCATCGGGATCGATGCGCCACGAGAGATCGATCCAGAACTCGTTCTCCTCCCACACCTCGCCGGGGTTGAACTCGTGCGAGCGCGTCTCGGGTGCGAGCTCGCCGCCGTCGAGCTGGGCGATGCGACGCCCGACCGGCTGGCGGAACCCGAGCCAGCGGCCGGCGTGGGTCTCGAAGCTGGCGAGATCGTGGCGCTCGGTGCCGACGCCCATCGGCAGCACGTAGTCGGCGAACCACGACGTCTCCGACCACGTCGGCGTCAGCGCCACGTGGCAGCCGACCTTGTCCTCGTCGGTGAGTGCCTCGAGCCAGCTGAACCCGTCGGGGTTCGTCCACACCGGGTTGTAGACGCGGCTGAAGTACGTGTCGAGCCGCCCGCGCCCCTCGTTGAGGAAGTGCGGCAACAGGAACGACATCTCGTGGTACGAGAGCGGGTACTCGCCCGGCCAGCTCAGCTCGTTCCACCGCGGCAACTCGGGCGAGCCCTTCGTCTGCGCCGGCACGAACTTGTTCCAGCCGTTGCCCGACGTGCCGCCCTTGGTGCCGACCGAGCCGGTGAGCACGTTGAGGAAGAAGAGGCAGCGCGCCGTCTGCCAGCCGCCGAGGTTGCCGGCGCCGGCGGCCCGCCAGTTGTGCGAGGCGAACTTCGTCGGATGCGCCCCGATGATCCTCGCGATCTCGCGGATCGTCGTCGCAGGCACCCCGGTCTTGGACTCGGCGAACTCCGGTGTGTACTCGGCGTAGTGGTCGAGCAGCGCCCTTTCCACCTCGCCGAACTCCAGCGGGCGATCCGGGTACAGCTCGGAGAGGAACGTCTCCCAGTTGACCCAGCGGCGCACGAACTCGCGCTGCCATGTGTCGTTCTCGATGAGCAGGCGAGCGATCGCCAGCAGCATCACGGGTTCGGTCCCCGGCCACGCCGGCAGCCAGAAGTCGGCCTTGGCACCCGTGTTGGACAGCCGGGGATCGACGCAGATCACCGTCGCGCCGCGCTGCTGGCCCTCGATGATGCGCTGCGCGTGCGGGTTGAAGTAGTGGCCGGTCTCGAGGTGCGACGAGATCAGGAAGATCACCTCGGCGTTGGCGAAGTCGCTCGAAGGCCGGTCGTGACCCATCCACGACTGGTAGCCGATGCGGGCGTTCGACGAGCAGATGTTGGTGTGGCTGTTGTGGCCGTCGACGCCCCACGCCTTGAGCACGCGATCGGCGTAACCGTCTTCCCCGGGTCGACCGACGTGGTACATCACCTCGTTGTGGCGATCCTCGGTGATCGCCGTGCGGATGCGGCTGCCGATCTCGTCGAGGGCCTGGTCCCACGAGATGCGCTCCCACTCGCCGCCGCCGCGCTCGCCGACGCGCTTCAGTGGGTACAGGATCCGCTCGGGATCGTGTACCTGGTTCAGCGTCGCCGGTCCCTTCGCGCAGTTGCGGCCACGGCTGGCGGGATGCTCGGGGTTGCCCTCGATCTTGGCGATCTCGCCGCTCTCCTGGTCGACATAGGCAACGAGCCCGCACGCCGCCTCGCAGTTGAAGCACGTCGTCGGCACGAGGCGGTACGAGCGCTCCTTGCGCTCGGGCCATGCCTTGGCGTCGAGCTCGTGCCAGTCGTGCCACTGCTCGTGCGGCGGGAAGTTGCGGAGCTCAGTCACAGCGTTCCCCGGCCACGCAGGCCGTGGTAGCCGCTCCTGCGCTGGCGCTCCGTCGCTCGCACGATCTCGTCATTCCTGACCTCGACCTTTCAACTCAGGGGGACGGACTGGCCGGCGCGGACGAAGGCCGTCTCGGAGCAGAACATGCCGGCGAGCGCCGCCACAGCGGCGACGGCAGGGAGTGCTGCGCCGATGTCGGCGACGAGCGCGACGGCGATGAACACGGTGGGGACTGCGATGCCGGCGACGGCGCCGGTCCAGAACCATCGTGAGTGTTCGCCCGACGTCATCGCCTCGACGGCGAGCTCGACATGGCGGCTGGGGTGCGAACGGACCTCGAGGGTGGTCACGACGGCGAGGCCGACGAGCGCGGCGAGCATCGTCCACCACACTGCTCTCGGCGAGGGCACGTCGAGCACGAGATCGGCGACGGCAAACGCCGACGCGCCGGCGATCGCCGCTCGCAGCAGCAGCGCCGGGAGCAGCCACGGCGTCTGCCACAGGTCGCGACCCTCGCACTGGGCGAAGAGGAATGCCGTGTACCCGGCGGTGGCAGCGCCGAGCAGCGTGGCCGGCAATGCGAGGACCGCGACAACACCGCCGGCCCCGAACGCGCCGGCGAGGAACCACGCCGCGCAGATCGCAGCGAAGGCGCCGAGGATCCACGCCCCGCGCACGAGCCACGAATCCGTGTTGGGGCGTGTCAGCAGGAAGTGGAAGCGGCCCGGCTGTTTGAGATCGCCGACGAGCATCGCCCCGGTGGCGGCGAGGAACACGCCGGCGACGAGCGGCGCCATGACGCCGACGGCGGCTTGGCTTTCGGCGTGGCCGAGGACGACGAGCAGCGCGCCGATCATCATCACGCCGGCGGCGATCGCCTTGGTCACCATGTAGCCCGACACCATCCGGTCCCACGTGCGGTGATGCGCAGTGGTGTACGTGGTACGGGCGACGACGCCTTCGTCGTCGGGTGGCACGGACACGTGATCGGCCGTACGGTCGGCCCAGATCATCCCGTCTCGAGCGATGGCGGACAGCGTGGGATCGAGTGCGGCGGGATCGGCGCCGCGGTAGTGAACCTTCGGCAGCGTCTTCTGCTCGGGCGTGCGAACCGGGAGCTTCGATGCCGCGATCAACGCCGTGTTCGGGTCGTCGGGGTCGTCGAGGTCGACCACCTTGATGGCCTGCGTCGGGCACACGATCACGCACGACGGCTCCAGCCCGACCTCGACGCGGTGGTTGCAGAAGTTGCACTTGTGCGCCGTCTGGGTGTCGGGGTTGATGTAGATCGCGTCGTAGGGGCATGCGTTCATGCACGACTTGCAGCCAATGCAGTTGCCGTCGTCGAAGTCGACGACGCCGTTGTCGGCCCGGAACAGCGCGTTGGTCGGGCAGATCTTGATGCACGGCGCGTCGTCGCAGTGGTTGCAGCGCATCACCGAGAAGTTGCGCGAGGTGTCGGGGAAGTCGCCACGCTCGATGTACTTCACCCATGTGCGGTTGACGCCGAGCGGGATGTCGTGCTCGGACTTGCACGCCACGGTGCAGGCGTGGCATCCGATGCACGACTCGCTGTCGAGCAGGAAGCCGAGCCTCGTCATGTTCCTCCTCGAAGCACGAGCGCAGTGTCCCATGGTTCCCCCGCACAGACCTTCATCGCGAAGCGCATGCCTACTGCAAAACAGTAGGTTCCACATCCGGTTTCGCGGTAGGATCGCCGGGTATGGACGTGTCGCCGTTCCCGTACCAGGGCCCACTCCAACCCGACCAGGTGCGGGCTCGTCGCGAGCTGATCGCCGACCTCACCGAGCGCCTGACCGAGCACCGAGTCACGGCGTTGCTCGGCCCGCGCCGCTACGGCAAGACGAGCGTCCTGCGCCGCGTGGCGTCCGACGTCATCCACGCCGGCGTGTCGATCGTGTGGATCGATCTCTACGAAGTTGCGTCGATGTCGGACGTCGCCGCGCGGCTCGACGACGCCATCGCCCGGGTGCCTGGCGGGTTCGCCGAGCTCGCCAACAAGGTCGCTGCGGCGGCCTCCGTCAACCTCGGTGTCGTCAGCTTCGAGCTGCGCGCGGCCACCAGGTCGCGACCCGATCCGCTGCTCGTGGCGCACGGCCTGCTCGACGTCCTCACCCGCACGGCGGCGGAGTCGCCGACCGTCGTGGTGTTCGACGAGTTCTCCAGCATCTCGCGCGTCGACGGTGCGGCCGGGTTGCTGCGCACGAAGCTGCAGCACCACTT
>JALZNU010000050.1 GCA_030857495.1 Actinomycetota bacterium
GTCAGGTGATGTTGCGCATCATCGACCAACGCTGGCGCGAGCACCTCGAGGAGATGGATTACCTCAAGGAAGGCATCAACCTGCGGGCGGTGGGTCAGAAGGACCCGCTCACCGAGTGGCAGCGTGAGGGCTTCGAGATGTTCGGGGCGATGATGAAGGGCATCGCCCAGGACTTCGTCAAGTACGTGATGCACGTCCAGGTGGTGCGCAACGAGGACGAGCAGGCGCCCGACGACGCCGGCCCGGCGCCGGCCCCGAGCGTGAGCAACCTGCGCGAGTCCTCCTCCGACGACGACTCGTCGAGCGGCTTCAGCCGCGCAGCCCGCTCCGCTGCCGCCGACGGTGAGATCACCGAGGACCAGGCAATGGATGCCGAGGCGGCCGACGCCCCGGCACGGCCGAAGACCGAGACCGTCGTCAAGGACGACTGGTCGCGCACGCCACGCAATGCCCCCTGCCCGTGCGGTTCGGGCAAGAAATTCAAGCTCTGCCACGGTGCGGCGTGAGGGCGGCGACGAGCACCGGCGATGCGTGACTTCGGCGACGAGCTGAAAGAGGTTCGGCGCCGGGTCGACGAGGCCGAGACCTATCTCGACATCGACACGCTGCGCAGCCGTCTCGGCGAGCTCGAGGCACTGGTGTCGAAACCCGATCTGTGGGACGACGCCTCCAATGCGCAGCGTCTGAACACCGAGTACGCGCATGTCCGCGACGACGTCGACGCCTACGAGGGGCTCGCCAGCACGATCGACGATCTCGAGGTGCTGCACGAGATGGCCCGTGAGGAGGGCGACGAGTCACAGGAGGGTGAGATCGAGGCCGGGCTGGCCGACCTGAGCGCCCGCCTCGGCCGCATCGAGCTGCAGAGCCTGTTCACCGGCGAGCACGACGCGGGGGACTGCATCGTGCAGATCAACGCGAAGGACGGCGGCGTCGACGCCCAGGACTGGAGCGAGATGCTGCTGCGCATGTACGAGCGCTGGGCCGAGCGCCGTGGCTTCGCGATCTCGCTCAACGGTGTGTCCGAGGGGGCGGAGGCCGGCATCCTCTCGGCCGAGGTCACCATTGCCGGCCGCTACGCCTACGGCTTGATGACGGCCGAGCGCGGCACGCACCGCCTGGTGCGCATCTCGCCGTTCGACAACCAGGGCCGCCGCCAGACGAGCTTCGCGACGGTGCAGGTGTGGCCCGTGATGGACGACCCCGACATCGAGCTCGTCGACTCCGACATCCGCATGGAGGTCTTCCGCGCATCAGGCGCCGGCGGCCAGCACGTCAACAAGACGTCGTCGGCGGTGCGGCTGATCCACGAGCCGACCGGTCTCGTCGCCAGCGCGCAGGAGGAACGTAGCCAGCTGCAGAACCGTGAGAAGGCGTTGACCCGTCTGCGGGCGATGGTCGCCTCCAAGGTCGAGGAGGAGCGCGAGGTCGAGCTCGACGCGATCGCCGGCAAGCAGGCGCAGGTCGGCTGGGGCAGTCAGATCCGCAGCTACGTGCTGCAGCCGTACCAGATGGTCAAGGATCTGCGCACCGACGTCGAGACGGGCAACGTCGCCGGCGTCCTCGACGGCGACCTCGATGCCTTCATGGAGGGCTACCTGCGCTGGCGCCGAACGGGCGCCGCCGAGTCCTGACGTTCGACGAACGCCGGTAGCGTGAGCGCCCGTCCGTCACGGAACTGCAACAAATGATTCGCCTCGAGAACGTCACCATGACCTACGGCACCGACGTCGTCGCCGTGCGCGAAGCCAGCTTCGACGTGCCGAAGGGCGAGTTCGTGTTCCTCGTCGGGCCGTCCGGTTCCGGCAAGAGCACGCTGCTGCGGTTGCTCAACCGTGAGGAGCGCCCTTCGCACGGGTCGGTGTGGGTCGCAGGGCGCAACATCGCCGACATGCCGTCGGGCCGGGTGCCGCACCTGCGCCGCAACATCGGCAACATCTTCCAGGACTACAAGCTGCTGCCCAACAAGACGGTGTTCGAGAACGTGGCGTTCGCGCAGCAGGTGATCGGCAAGCCGAAGCACGTCATCCGTCAGCAGGTGCCTGCCGTCCTCGAGATCGTCGGCTTGCAGGACAAGCACCAGCGCTTCCCCGATCAGCTGTCGGGTGGCGAGCAGCAGCGAGTGTCGATCGCCAGGGCGTTCGTCAACCGGCCGCTGATCATGCTTGCCGACGAGCCGACGGGCAACCTCGATCCGGGCACGGGCGAGGGCATCATGCGTCTCCTCGACCGCATCAACGAAACGGGCACGACGGTGCTGATGGCGACGCACGACCAGCGCATCGTCAACGCGATGCGCAAACGCGTGATCCAGCTCGATCGTGGCGTCATCGTCCGCGACCAGGCTCGCGGTGTGTACGACTGATGCGAGGTGACGACTGATGCGGAGCGAAGTCGGCCGCACGAGTGAGCGCCAGCTCGCCGGGCGGCGATGGGGTGTGGGGGCGCAGCCCCCACGGAGTCACGACTGATGTGGTCACGCATCACCTACACGCTGCGCGAGACGTGGGCGAGCTTCAAGCGCAACGTCACGCTCACGGTCGCGGCCATCATCACCTCGGCCGTGGCGCTGCTGATCTTCGGCCTCACGCTGCTCATGCAGCAGGGCTTCGACAACCTCCTCGCCCTGTGGGAGGACGACGTCGAGATGGTCGTCTACGTCCGGGCGCAGGCCTCCGAGCCCCAACGCGACGTGCTCGAGAGCGAGATGGAGCGCCAGCAGGGGATCACGATCGATTCGTGGGAGTACTGCGACGTCGACTGCTCGCTCGACGTGAAGGACCGTGTGCTCGCCGGGAGTCCCGAGATCCGTGACCGCCTCGACGAGAACACGAACCCGACGTTCTACCGCGTCGTGCCGACCGAGGGAACTGATCTCGCCGAGCTGCAATCGCTCGCCGCTGCACTCGTCGGTGTCCCGAGCGTGATCTCGGTGAACCTCGCAGAGGACGAGATCGACCTCATCGACAGATTGAAGGACTTCGTCGGCCAGTACACGTTCTTCTTGTCGCTGTTCTTGCTGTTCGCCGCCGTGCTGCTCATCTGGAACACGATCCGAACCGCGATGTACGCGAGACGAAGAGAGATCGAGGTGATGAAGGCCGTCGGCGCCACCGACTGGTTCATCCGTCTCCCGTTCATGCTGGAAGGTTTGGTCCAGGGCATGTTGGGCGGCCTCGTCGCCTGTGGTGCGCTGTGGTTCATCAACGGCAGGTGGACGAACGGCGTCGCCGAGTTCCCGATCTCGTCGAGCTTCCAGGCGATGGTCGTCGGTGGTGGCGACGTGGTGACGACGTGCGGGATTTTGATGGGCATCGGCGCCCTCGTCGGCGCGATCGGCTCGGGCATCGCCGTCTCCCGCTTCCTCGATGTCTAGTGCTCTGAGCGAGAGGACAGTCCACGCCGCTAGATCCAGCCGCGCTTGCGGGCTTCGAGTGCCGCTTCATAGCGGTTGGACACGCCAAGCTTCGCGATCGCAGAGGACAGGTAGTTGCGAGTGCTGCCCGGCGAGAGGCGGACGCGCTTGGCGATCTCGTCGATCGAGCGGCGTCGATGGCGCATTCCAGGACGTCGGCTTCCCGCGCAGTGAGCATTGAGTCGCCGGTGCTGATGGCCTCCGCGACGAGCTCTGGGTCGACATAGCGGCTGCCACGGTGGAAAGTGCGGATGACCTCGGCGAGAGCGAAACGGCAGCGAGAGGAAGTCGAGCGGTTCCGGAACTACCTCAACACGATGGGCGCTCAAGCTCGTCACGACGCCCGTCGTCGCCGAGCCGACGAGCGAGTCGCGCACGCCGGTGGGCGACAGCGTGGGCGTCTGCTGGAGGACGAGCACAGCTGCGCCGGCGGCGCCGGGACGAGGTAGGGCCGGTGATATCGGACGGTCCGGGTCGCCTCGCGATCACCCGAGTACTAGGGGCTCAGGGTTACCGGAGCGCCGAGGTTCCGTTGGCGGGGAGCGGACGGGCCGACGGTCGCCGGTCAGTCGACGCGGCAGCCGCAAGCTCCTCGAGCGTGGCAGCCGTTGCGGTAGGATCGAACAAATGGGGGTCGTGGGGCGCACGCAGCTCCCGGTAGGGCCAGCCCTCAGTGCGCGCTCGAGCCGCCATCGGCTCGATGGGATCGCCGCCAACATCCAGTTCGTGCCCGGTGCAGCGGATGAATGCCCGCGATACACGGGCGACTGAACCGGTGAGATGGATCGGTTCCGTGAACGTAGCCACTGGCTGATTCCGTAGCCGAGCGACGTAGCGGGTCCGGGTGGCCTCCGCTATGAGCCCCTGCGGTGGCAACAACGCATCTGGGATCGCCACCCATCCTTGGCCCTGCTCGTCGGCCGCGGCTCGCACGATCTCCCCGAATCCGTCGGGTAGCAGATCCAAGCCAGACTGGCCGTCCACGGGTACCAACGCGTCGAGGTAGACCAACAGTGCGATGCGTTCGGCAACCCGGTCCGCCGCACCGGTGACCGCCATCCCGCCGTAGCTGGCACCGCACAGCACGACGTCGTGGAGATCTTCGAACTCGAGCACGGCGACGACGTCCTCGATGTGTGTACCGAGCCCCAGGCCAGGGCCCAGATGGCTGCGCTCACCCATCCCCGACAGCGTCGGGGTGAACACGACGTGGCCACTCTCACGGAGTGTCTGGGCGACCGGCGTCCATTCCCAACCACCGCCGAACCCACCATGAACGATCACGAACGTCGACACTCGTTGAAGTCTCGCGCTACCACACCGCGTCACGCTGCCGGCGTTCTCGGTCGCGCCTCAAGTCAGGCCGCCAGCGTCGTTATCGGACAGTGGGGTAGGCGGGGTCTCATCTGACCGCTCCGTCGGGCGCGTGACGTCGCCCAGCATCCAGCCATGCGGCGCCCACAGGCAGAGTCGGTCGGGCACCCGTGGCCGATGACAGCCCAGCGGATGCTCGGGCGGTGGAGGCAGCAACGGTTCTGTCGCTGCCCACACCGCGTCCACCACGTCGGCCTCGCGTGCGCGCATGATATTGGTGACCTCCCTGATCGGATGTGCTTGTCGCACTCGGCATCACAGCCGAGCCAACCGTCCGACCGGCGGATGGCTCCCGCGGATATCGGACACGGCGCGCTCGCGCGGCGATGGCAACGGAGACGCACCGTGCCAAGGGGCGCAGGCGACGGCGCAGTCAGGTTTTTCTCAGGTTCGTGTCACCCGCGGCCGATGGTCGCTCGTCTGTACCTGCGACGACACCTCGGCGAAATCGTCGGGGTCAGGAAAAGGAGATGGACACATGACGACTCGAACGGCGCGTCGACTCGCAGGCCTCACCGCCACGGCGGCGGTGTTTGCGCTCAGCGGCGGAGTAGCGCGAGCAGACCACGATCACTTCATCTACCAGCCCGAGCAGGGCAACCACCCGGCGACCTGCCGTTACATCGCGGCAGGTCAGACCGAGAAGTTGGCCACCGATCCGGGTGGGCACGCGTTCCACCACCACGTGCACATCGGACAGCCGGGTAGCGACACGAACGGGACGGACTTCAACAAGAGCTCGAACGCGGGGCTCTACGACTGCGAGTTCGTGAACGAACCGGCGTCGTAGTCGCATAGCGCAACACGGCGTCGCGCTCAGGGTCCGACCTCGGCGCTCATGTGGCTCGGCGCCGCACCGCACTGGAAGAACGCGCGCCGGCGCGCGCTGCCCTGGCCGGTAATCTCGCGATAGCGCTCCAACATGGGCTCCGAGACGGCTCTGGTGACGAGACCACCAAGAGCTTCAGGTTGCATCGTGCGCCGAAGTCGGCCGGGCGATCAGGCGATCGCCTGAGCGGCATTGCGTGCGGCGGCGCCGAGGCGCGTCAGGTCCTCCGTGAGTGCTGCGGTTCGGTCGCGGTGCGCTGGGATCAGGAGTGCGTAGAGAACCGTGAGCGCCCTAGCGCCGCGGACCACGTGGAAGCGCTGTTCGATCCGCGTGCCCTCGTCGACCGTCGCGAGAGTGATGCGCCATTCGGAGCTGTCGGGATACAGGGCCGTGGGAACGGTGCGCCATGCGAGCTCGTACGGTTCGGCCGAGCCGATCTCGCACACTCGTCCCCAGCGGAACGTGCCGGCGCGGTTGCGGCCCCGGAATCGGGCTCCGGGTGTCGCCGTTGTCGCGCCGCCGAGCCACTGCGCGCCGACGCATTCGTGGCTCCACTCACCCACGCGGGTGACGTCGCAGACCACGTTCCACACGTCGTCGATGGCGACGTCGACGGTGACGGCGACGCGGTTCTCGAGCTGCACGCGGCGCGGCGGCTTCCCGCCTCCGCCCCAGCAGCGCTCAGCATGCGTGCGGTATCGCCGTGCGAACCCGTGGAGCAGCATGTACCGGGGTATGGGTGGCACCAGCCCGAGCACGATGGCGCGGTCGGCGTCGGTGGCGCTGTCGATCAGCCAGTGACCTTCGAACCCGAGATCGGCCATCGACTTGGGATCGAGGTTGTGCTCCTTCTCGAGCGCCTTCCATTCGGCGGCAGTGACCAGCCGGGCGACGATCGGCATGGCCTCGTCTTCCTCTTCACGCAGGTGCGCGAGGAGCGCGGCCTCGAGCACGTCGAGCGCAGCAGTGGCCCGCATACAAGCGTCGTCGTCGGCGTCGCGCGCGAGCGCCGCCGCGGCCACTTCCGCCGGTGTGACCGCCGTGGCGACACGCTGGTGCTGTTGGCGCATGCGGTCGAGCACCTCGAGTGCTGCGGTGTCGTTGCCGGCCCGTTGACGAACGAGCGGGTACAGCCCATCGTCCTCGGAAGCATGGTGAGATTGGAGGAAGCCCATCATCCAGGTGAGGTGCGCGCCGATAGCGCGCCGCTGCGCCGCACCAGTCGCGCTGGACTCGGCCAGCGCCGCCTTCGCGCGCGCGAGGTCGCGCCGTAGCGCGTCGTGGACGATGCGCATCATCGTCGTGTCGGCCGGTGTCTCGGACGCCATCACCATGGCGTGCCTCCTCAGTGTCAGGAGCGCGGGATCACGCGCTCCAATGTGCCTGCGACCCAACCCTCGTACTGGTCGGGCGTCCAGCCGGACTCTTCTACTAGCAACAGGAAGACCTCGGGGCTGGCGATGGCCCACACACCGTCGCGCTCCGAGACCGTCGGCGGCCGGCCGACGATGAGGTTGAGGGCGGTGGCGACGTCGCTCCGCTGGCGCTCCCGGGTCGACCGCAGCATCTCGGCTATCTCCTCGTCGGACGGCGCGGCCTGTCGAAGAAGGGTCGCGATTGCGGCGGTGCGGACCTGAACGGCGACCAACAGCTGGGCGGCCGCACCGATGCGTGCGGCTCGGTGGCCCTGGCCGATGGCGAGGAACTCCTGGCGCTCCGAGAGCGGCACCGGCGCATCGTCACCCGCAGCAGCGATGTCGGCTACGGCGCGGAGCACGCCCCGCTTCGACGAGAAATGCGCGTACACCGTTTCCACGGCGACTCCCGCCGCAGCAGCGATGTCGCGCATGCCGGTTGCCGTCCATCCCTTGGCCAGGAACAGCTCCCGTGCCGCGTCGATCACCGCGAGGCGTGTGTCCGCCATCTGCTGCCGCCGAAGCGGTGACCGGTACGGGCGCCGGCCGGCCGTCGCCGCAACCAACTCCTTCGACGCTGACACGGCCACTACGCCTCATGCTAGAACAACCAAGGATTCGATACAACTACGTTCAATCTATTCGACCCTCCTGTTCTCGCAGACAAGTCCTTCTCGCCCGAAGCTCGCGCCCGGCGGCGCTCCGGCGCCGCACTGAGGCCGTCGTCTCACTCCGCACGCGCTCCGGCGTTCCGCGCGCGGCGCGGCACACCGAACGGTGCCCCATAGCGCTCAGGTGTGAAGACGCTCGCGCCGCAGGCGAACGCGGATCCGTCGATCTGGCGCGCCGCCACGATCTCATGCCGCGCCGCGTGGTTGGACGCGTCACCCTTCGGTGAGCGCAGCGCGCGCCGCTCCATGTGAGGCGATCGCGTCGGCGATCGCAACGGTGCTGTGAACCGCTGGGACCTCACCCCGAGGTGGACCCCCGGCCCCGGTGCTGCTTACATGGGCGTGTGTCGGGGGCCGAGATATCGAGCAACGACCGCAGCGGCGCCGCTCGGCGTCCCACCTTCGTGCAGCGCCAAGCCTTGAAGGGACTCCTCAAGCAGGCCCACAAGCACCCCGACGAACCGCTGACTCCCGCTGACTGGGAGTCGTACTGGAGGTACGCAGCGCAACCCAGCAACCGGGCGTTCAAGCGGGTGCTCCGCATGCTCCCGTCCACGCCTCGGTGCGGTTACTGCGGCGCCCCGTTCGCCGGTGTCGGCGCCCGCCTCGCGCGACCCCTCGGCTATCGGCCGTCACGTAAGAACCCGAACCTCTGCTCGACGTGCGTCGAGCTGGCTCCACCCGGAGGGATGACGGCGGAGATCGGCGTGTTGTTCGCCGACCTTCGCGGGTTCACGTCCGACTCGGAGTCGCGCAGCCCGGCCGAGGTGGGCACCGAGCTGCGACGCTTCTATGCCCACGCCGAGAAGGTCTTCTTCCCCGAAGCTCTCATCGACAAGCTGATCGGCGATGAGGTCATGGCGCTGTACGTCCCGCCCTTTGTCGTGCCAGCAGCATTCGAAGTCGATGATGAGGTCCGCCGGCACATCGCCCACGTGATGGTCGAGCACGCTCGTCAACTGCTCGAGCGCGTTGGTTACGGCACATCGGGCGTTCCGGACTTCTACATCGGCATCGGACTCGACTTCGGCGAGGCGTTCATCGGCAATATCGGGGGCACCGCTGTGCACGACTTCACCGCCGTCGGCGATGTCGTCAACACGGCGTCGCGCCTCCAAGCCCACGCCGCGGCCGGCGAGGTCCTGCTGTCTGCGCGGCTCGCTCACCTCCTTCCCGAACCGGTCGGCGCACCCGAGCAGCTCGTGCTCAAGGGCAAGCAGGAGCCATTCGACGTCCGCCGCGTGAGGTGGTTCGCCAAGCCGACGTGAACACCGGCTCGCGTGCCTAGCGCACGGGCTCACGAGAACCAGAATCGGCGATCGGTGCGGTCGCCACGTCGTCGTCGGCACGCGAGGTCCCGACATGGACACGGATCCGGCCGGCCCGTCACTCAGCGGGACTGAACCGAACGCACATCGAGGACGTTCGGTCGCGCGCTCCTCCCGGCGGTAGAGGACGCGTCGGACCGGCATTATCACGCGCCGGTATCGGATACCTCACCGGCGATGTTCGGTGCGGGACGTTCGACAGCGGCGATCTCGGAACACGTTCGCCAACGACGTCGGAGGCAGACCGTCACCTCGCTCACGGGTGCGCCGAGCCGTCGATCGGTTTGGATCCGGCGTGGTCGACCTATTCGACGTGGCCACTCCCGAGCGGGCGATCTGTGCGCAAGGCGTC
>JALZNU010000051.1 GCA_030857495.1 Actinomycetota bacterium
GCACGATCGAGGACGTGCGCAGTCACGGCAAGAACCTCGAGATCGTGTTCGACGACGATCTCGTCCTGCACTCGCACATGAAGATGACGGGTTCGTGGCACCTCTATCGCCCCGGTGAGCGGTGGCGTCGGCACCCACGACAGATGCGCGCGCTGCTCGGCACGCCGACGTGGACGGCCGTCTGCTTCAACGCGCCGGTGGTCGAGACGTACCGGGTGCCCGACCGCCGTCGCCACCCGGGGATGGGCAACCTCGGTCCGGATCTCTGCCGGGACGACGCCGACCTCGGGGCCTGCGCACGGATGCTCGCCACGTATCCCGAGCGCGACACTGCGCTCGCCGAGGTGATGCTCGACCAGCGCGTGATGTGCGGTGTCGGCAACGTGTACCGCAGCGAGGTGCTGTGGGCGACGAGACTGAGCCCGTGGTCGCCCATCGGGGAGATCACGTCCGACGAGGCCGAGCTGGTCACCGAGACCGCGGCGCGGATGTTGCGCTCCAACCTCCACCACGCGCACCGCATCACTGCCGCCGACGTTCCGGGCGGGCTAGCCGTGTACGGACGGGGGGCGCAGCCGTGCTTCCGCTGCCGCACCCCGATCCGGTCGACCCGCAGCGGTCAATTCGCCCGTGTCGTCTACTGGTGCCCCGACTGCCAGCGCCGCCACGAGCCGGCGCCCGCGCCCGTGCAACGCGAGATGGACCCGCACCCGGCCGCCGCGCGCTACCTCGCCGAGATCCGTCAGCGCCGCACCGCCTCCCGCCGCGAACACCCCGCCGGCCGCCTCCCCGCCTGACCGCCTACCGGGAGCCACGAACCGATTCTCATCGCGATGTGACGCCACGGATGGCGTGTGATCGCGATGAGAATCGGTTGACTTCCGATCTGGGTCGGTCGGCACCCTCATCACCGACATCGATGTCGGAGTCAAAGTCCTTGCGCTCTTCGGGCGCCAGCACGGCGTCGCGTGTGAGCATCAGCTGCTCGAGCTCGGGCAGTCCGCTCGGACGATCTGCCGTCGGCGGTGCGACGGGACCTACGTGCCGTTGCTGCCGAGGGTCGTGCGGCTCGTCGGTGCAGAGGCGACGTTCGAGTCGCGAGCAATGGCGCTGCTGCTGTACTGCGGCGAGCCCTCGTTCGTCAGCGGGGTGTCGGCTGGTGCGCTCCACGGTCTGCGAGGCATGTCGCGACAACGAGTGGAGGTCACGACCAGGTTTCGGAGTCGCACCCGTTGTCCGCCATGGGCGACCTTCGTCGGCTCGAGCTGGGCTATCACCGATCGCGATGTCGAGGCCCGACCTGACGGCATCACAGTGGCGACGCCGCTGCGCACGCTGTTCGATCTGGCCGCGACGTTCAACGAGCACCGCTTCGAGCGCGCCGCCGAGGACGCGTGGCACCTCGGCCTGGTCACGCCGACGCAGGCCGACGAGTACCTCGCCGACATCCGGCGGAGCGGCCGCAGCGGCGTCGCTCGTTTCGAACGGTGGCTGGAGAAGACGGCGGCACGCACGCGTCCGAGTCAGAGCGGACTCGAGCTCGACCTCGTCGACCTCGTGCGCCGTCTCGGACTCCCCGAGCCCGAGCGGCAGCACCTACTCACGCTGCGCGACGGTGAAGTGATCCACCTCGACCTCGCATGGCCGGATGTTCGGCTCGCGCTCGAGCCCGGCCACAGCTGGTGGCACGGTGGCGACCTGCGCCAGCGCGCCGACCAGGCTCGGGACCGGGCATGTGACGAGGTCGGCTGGCGCGTGATCCGCTACGACGAGCACGATCTGCGCACTCCCGATCGACTCGGTCCGCAACTGGCTCGCATCTACTCCCAGCGGCGCCGCGCTTCCCTCTCGGCGTGACCCCGATCGCATTCTCATCGCGATGTCACGCCAAGGATGGCGTCATATCGCGATGAGAATCCTCCCCGGGGATCGGGTCATTCGGTGGCGATGGCGTCGAGGACGTCCATTCGGGAGGCCTTGAAAGAGGGGTAGAGGGAGGCGACGAGGCCGGCGATCACGGCGCCGATCAGGATGAACCCGACGGTCGGCCACGAGAAGCTGAGGCCCTCGATGACGCTGTCCGGCACTGCCAGTGTGAGCGCCACGCCGATGAGCGAACCGACGACGACACCAACGATCGCCCCGAACAGCGAGACGATCACCGCCTCCCACCGCACGGCGCGTCGCGTCTGGCGTTTGTTCATGCCGACGGCGCGCAGCAGGCCGATCTCCCTCGTCCGTTCGAACACCGCCAGCGCGAGCGTGATCGAGATGCCGAGCACGGCGATCGCGATGGCGAACACGAGCAGCGACGAGATGATCACGAGGATCTGGTCGATCTGGTCCTCCTGTGACCCGACGAACTCATCAACCGTCTGCGCCTTTGCCTGTGGGAGGTCCCCGAGCGCTTCGTTGATCGCCGTCCTCGCCTGCGCCGGATCGATCCCCGGCTGCAACTTGGCGACGACGAAGAACGCCGAACGCGGCGCGTCGGATGCTGCGTCGAGCGTGTCGAGCGACACGAGGTAGTTGCCGACGAACGTCGCGTCGTCGAAGACGCCCGTCACCGTCAGCGAACGCTCGCCGCCGTTCGGGAAGCGGACGACAACCGGGTCACCGACGGCGAGCTCGAGGTCGGACGCGGCGTCCTCGTGGATGAAGATGTCGCCCTCACCGAGATCGGCCAGCGATCCGCCGTCACGCACCTCGATGTCGATGAGCTGATCGAGCGCCTCGGGATCGCCGGCGCCGATGGCCTTCTGCGACCCGTCGATCTCGACGGCACTGCCCTGGATCGGCGTCACGGCGGCGATCTCGGGCGCGTCGCGCAGCGCGGCGACGACCGACGGTGGCAAACCCTGGAACGAGTCGCTCGTGACGACGTAGTCGGCGTCGAGCGACGTCGCGAACGCGTTCCCGACGGAGACGCGCAGCGAGATCGCGAACACAGAAGCGGCGCTCACGAGGGCGACACCGATCATCAGCGCCGCCGCACTCGCCGACGTCCGCCGTGGCGAACGTGCGGCGTTGTCGCGAGCGAGACGTCCAGGGGTGCCGAAGAGCTTGCGGATCGGCCAGCCGAGCACCCTGACGACGGGCCGTGCGACCGTCGACGACACGCTGGCGACGCCGATGAAGATCAGCAGTCCACCGCCGCCAGCGAGCGCGATGAGGCCGATCGTGCCCCCTGGCCGGAGGAAGAGGCCGGCCACGAACATGAGCGCGCCGAGCACGAGCGTGATGGTGCCGCCCACGAGTCGCCGCGTGTTGATCGTGTCGAACCCGAGCTCGGGGCGCATCGCCGCGACGGGCGGGATCTTCGCCGCTCGCCGCGCAGGCACGACCACCGACAGCATCGTGATGCCGACGCCAACCAAGAATGCCATGACGATCGTCCGCAGCGAGATCACCGTGCCTGACGTGGGGAACCCGGCGCCGGCGGCGTTGAACACCGCCGTCAAACCCTTCGCGATGAGGACACCGGCGCCGATTCCGAGGACCGTGGCGACGAGCGACATGACGAGCGCCTCGACATAGATCATGCGGCGCACCTGGCGGCCGGCGGCGCCGATGGCACGCAGCAGGGCAAGCTCGCGCAGGCGTTGACCGATCGTGATGGCGAACACGTTGTTGATGATGAACGCGCTCACGAAGGCCGTGATGAAAGCGAAGATCAGCAGGCCGGTGGCGAAGATGTCGACGAACTCATTGACGGCGTCGGCCTGCTCGTCGCTCAGCTCCTCGCCCGTGATGACCTCGGTGCCGTCCGGGATCGCCTCCTCGATGTCTGCACGGACAGCGGCAGGATCGGCGCCATCCTCGAGCGAGATGTCGACGGCGTCGATCTTGCCGTTGGTGCCGAGCACCTCGAGCGCCGTCTCCAACGGGAACACGCTGATCGAGGCACCGCCGAACGCCTCCGTGTCGCCGAGGCCGACGAGGCCGACGATCTCGAAGTCGAACGTGCCGGCATCCGTCGTGATCTGCACGGGATCGCCGACGCCGAGCTCCGCTTTCTCGGCGGTGGCGCCATCGAGGGCGACCTCACCGTCGGCGGTCGGCCTGCGCCCGTCGAACACCGTGACGGTGCTGAGCTCCTCGTCCTCGGTGTCGGTGACGCCCAGCGTCGGACCGCCGCCGAGCGCGACGGCGTCGCCGTTGCCGTCGATCACCTGCGCGTAACGATCGATGGTCGGCACGGCTTCGCGGACGCCGGCGATGGCGCCCATCTGTCCGGCGATCTCGAGCGGGATCGGGTCGCGCTGCACGCCATCGGTTTCGTCGCCGAAGGCGAGCTCTTGGCGCACCTCGAGATCGATGTTCTCGTTGATGTCGGAGAACAGGCTTTCGAACGTCGCTTTCAGGCTGTCGGCGAGCACGAACGTGCCGACGACGAAGGCGACGCCCATCAGGATCGCGCTGGCGATGGAGATCGTGCGCCCGAGTCGGGAGCGGATGCTCCTGCGTGCAATGAGGCTCGTGGATCCGGCCAAGTCACTCGCCCACGTTCTTGAGGTGTTCGAGCACGGAGTCGGCCGTCGGTTCGAGCATCTCGTCGACGATGCGACCGTCGTTGAGGAACAGCACACGATCGGCGTAGCCGGCGGCGACGGGATCGTGGGTCACCATCACGATGGTCTGGCCGTGGCGGCGTACGGCGTCCTGCATGAACTGCAGGATCTCGGCACCGCTGCGGCTGTCGAGGTTGCCCGTCGGCTCGTCGGCGAAGATGATGGTCGGCTGGCTGGCGAGCGCCCTGGCCACGGCAACGCGCTGCTGCTGACCGCCCGAGAGCTCGCTCGGGCGGTGCTTGAGCCGGTCGCGCAGACCAACGGTGTCGATCACCTCGTCGACCCAGGCCCTGTCACCGTCGGTGCCGCCCAACATCATCGGCAGCGAGATGTTCTCGGCGGCGGTGAGCGTCGGGATCAGGTTGTAGGACTGGAAGACGAAGCCGACCTTCGTGCGGCGCAGCTCGGTGAGCTGCTTGTCGTTCAGCTTGGCGAGGTATGTGTCACCGATGTACACCGCTCCTGACGTCAGGTCGTCGAGCCCGGCGAGGCAGTGCAGGAGCGTGCTCTTGCCGGAGCCCGACGGACCCATGATGGCGGTGTACTTACCGGATTCGAACGACACGGTGACGCCGTCGAGTGCTCGGACCTCGGCGTCGCCGCTGCCGTAGCGCTTGACGGCATCCACGGCGCCGGCGGCGGCGAGCTCGGCTCCTGGCGATGTGGAGATGGTGGGGATCGTCGACATTCCCCCCGTTGTAGCTCTTGGCGGTTGGTCGGGCGCACGGGAATCGCACATGTCACACGAACGAGCATCACGGAGACCGAAGGAGCACGCCTCGTTCGCCGCAAGCGGTCGCCGGGCGAGCACGTACGCTCAGGGCCGTGGCGTGTCCAAGCTGCCGCATCGCGGTCCCTGAGGGCGCGCGCTTCTGCCCGTCGTGCGGGCATGCCGTCGGCGTCGCCACCGACGAGGAGCGCCGCGTCGTCACCGTGCTGTTCGCCGACCTCGTCGGCTACACCGCGATCGCCGAGCATCGCGATCCCGAGCAGGTCAAGCGCATGATCGACGAGTGCTTCGCTCGACTCGTCGCCGACGTTGAGGTGTACGGCGGCAGGGTGGACAAGCTGCTCGGCGACGCCGTCGTCGCGCTGTTCGGCGCGCCCGTCGCCCACGAGGACGACGCCGAGCGGGCCGTCCGGGCGGCGCTGCGGATGCAGGCCGATCTGCCCGACGAGCTGCAGATGCGGATCGGCGTCAACACGGGCGAGGTCGTCGTCGGGACGCTGGCAGGCACGGAGTACACGGCGATGGGCGACGTCATGAACACCGCATCGCGCATCCAGGCGTTGGCGGAGCCGGGCACGGTGCTCGTCGGCGACGCCACCGCGGCGTTGTTGCCGCCCATCGTGGTGCTCGAACCGCACGGCGTGACGGAGCTGCGCGGCAGGGCGCAGTCCGAGCCGATCTGGCGCGTCACGGGGATGTCGTCGTCCGCTGCCCCTGCCGCAGCGTACGTCGCCGGTCCGTTCGTCGGGCGGGTAAACCACCGGGCGATGCTCACCGCCGTGACCGAGCTCGTCACGGCCGGTCAGAGCGCGATCGTCTCGGTCGTCGGTGAGCCGGGGATCGGGAAGTCGCGCTTCGTCGAGGAGGCGCTCAACTCGGCGAGAGCGGCGCACCCCGGGATCGCGCTGCGGCGCGCCACATGTGCGCCGTACGACGAGGTCAACATCTGGTCGCCGTTGGCTCGCGCCGCCGCCGACGCCATCGCACTCGATCCCGATGCTCCTGCCGACGTGGTTCGCAAGGCCGCCGAGGCGCACGTCTCCCAGCACGAGGACGACGAGCAGGCGCGCTCGGCCGCAGTCGAGGCGCTTGTGCACATGCTCGGCCACCCGTCCGCCCTCGATCGCCTCGACGGGCAAGGCGTGCGCGACGAGGTCGTGCGCAACATCGCCGCCGAGCTGCGCCGCCACGCCGTCCATCACCCCGTGATCCTGTGGATCGACGACGTGCAATGGGCAGACCCTGCGTTGCTGGAGGCGTTGCGTGTCGCCGCGCAGTCGCTCGCCGACATGCCCCTGCTGGTGATCACGGCCCACCGCCCCGACCGCGACGTCGTGTGGCCGCCGCTGATGGAACGCGCGCTGCTGCTGCGCCTTCCGCTCGGACCGCTCACGAGGACGGCAGCGCGCGAGTTGACCGAGCAGTTGTTCGGTGGCCCCGTCGACGACGAGCTCGCCGACGTGCTGTACGCCCGCAGCGGTGGCAGCCCGCTGTTCCTCACCGAGCTCGCCGGGATGGCGGCGAGCGACGGCGACACCATGGCGCTGCCGGGCTCGTTGCGGGCGCTGATCTCGGCTCGCCTCGACGCGCTCGTGCGCCCGCAGCGGGCGATCATCGACAACGCTTCCGTGCTCGGCGTGTCGGGTCACGAGGACTCGCTGCGCCGGTTCGCCAGCGAGATGGGCCAGACCATCTCCCGTGCCGACCTGTCCGAGTTGTCGGCAGAGGGCTTCTTGGTCTTCGAAGGGTTGCGCTGGCGCTTCCGTAGCGACGTCGTGCGTGACGTCGCCTACCAGACACTGACTAAGCAGTCGCGGGCGCAGCGCCACGCCGGCGTGGCCACGGCGCTCGGCTCGCTGCACCGCGTCCCCGTGGACGAATGGGCGCACCACCTCGGGCGTGCGGCCGAGCTGGTGAAGGAGATGGGACCGATCCCCGGGGTCTCCCCGTCGATCGGCGTGCAAGCGGTGGCGGCACTCGCCGAGGCGGCGCGGCGGGCGGTCGAGTCCGGCGCGTTCTCTCACGCGGAGCGGCAGGCGACGCGTGCGCTCGACCTCGACGAGGCGTCGGCCGGCGAGCATCGCGATCTTCTGTTAACCCGAGCGACGGCGTATGCGGAGAACCACCAGTTTCCTGAGGCGTACGGCGACGTGAACATCGTTCTGGAGGCCGCGTTGGCGGGTGACGACCTGCTGCACGAGGCGAAAGCGCGGCGGTTGCTCGGCACGATCGCCCAGCAGCGCCGCGATCTGGGCGACGCCCGCCGCGAGCTGCAGCGGGCGGTCGAACTGTTCCGCGTGCTCGGGGACGACAACGAGCTGGCCGAGACGCTGCTGGCGCGTGGGTTCGCCGAGGTGTTCGGCGGGTCGCTCGACGACGCAGAGGAGCTGCTCGCAGAGGCCGATCGCATCTATGCCGCCCGTGACGACCGGCGGGGTGGGGCGTGGGTGCGCCAGCACCAGGCATGGGTGTCGTTCCTGCGCGGCGATCATGCGGAGGCCGACCGCCGCCTCGTGAGCGCGGCGGAGACGTTCGACGCACTCGGCGACCGCTCCGGCGTCTCGTGGGCCAACGGCCTGCTGGCCTGGGTGCGCTACTTCCAGCGGCGCTTCGACGACGCCGAGGAACTGGCCGAGAGCGTGCACACCGCCGTGCGGTCGTGGGGCGACCGGTGGGCGATGAACATGATGCAGACGCTGCTCGCCAATCTGCGTCTGTGGAGTGGTCGCATCGACGAGGCCGAGCCGCTGGCCGAGCGTGCGCTCGCCGGGTTCCGCAAGCTCCAGGACCCCTACGGCACCGTGCAGGCGCTGGCGCCGCTGTCACGCATCAGGGTCGCGCTCGGGAAGTCGGCGGAGGCCGAGCGCGGCCTCGAAGAGCTGGTGTCGACGGCCGACTCGATCGGTGACGGCGGGTTGGCGCTGCAGGCGGCACTCGGCGTGGCGATGCACAGCGGCGACACCGTGAGGGCGCTGGCGCTCGCCGAGCAGGCACACGAGCGCCGCCGGGCCAGCGGTGCCGACGAGAACGAGCTGCTCGTGATGCGGTCGCTCGTGCTCTGCCAGGCGGGGCAAGCCGACGAGGCGCTGGCCGTGATCGAAGCGCTCTCCGTCGACGATCTCCCGTTCGCGATGGCAGTGCGAGCGATGGCACGGGCGACGACGGGCGACCATGCCGGTGCGATCGAGGATGCCCGGGCGACGACGACGCTCGAGCATCCGTCGTACTTCGACGTCGCCGTGGCGAGCCTCGCCGGTCTCGGGGCGGCCGTCGCCGCCGGAGACGACGCGGCGATCTCGAGCGAGGCGTTCTCGGCGTCGCTCGATCACACGGCTGCGAGCAGCGGCGACGTCGTCATCCAGCAGGTTGCGCGGTTCGCCCAGCGATGTCTCGTCGACGGTGACGAGGCCGACGAGTCCCTGATCGGGATGGGCGGTTGGTCGACGATCGTCAAGACACTCGCCGCGAATGCCTAAGGGGCGGGAGACGAGATGGCGGCGCAGTCGGAGCCGGTGCGGGTGCCGTCGGCGTCGACGGCCGGCCGGTGGTAGATCCCCGAGGTCGGTTCGATTTGCAACGTCGATCCGTCGCAGGTCGCAGCGCCGTCGACGATCAGGCTGAAGTCGGCGGGATCGGTGGGTGGCCACACGAGCGTCGCCCGACCGGTCGCCCCCACGTTCGTCTGCGTGTGACGGCCCACACCTTCGACGACAAGCGTGCCCGACTCGAAGCGGGGTAGCACCGACAGGACATGCGGGCTGGCGTCCTCAGCGACGGAGACGAGAAACGCGAACGGGTACTGGCCGATGACGTCCGCCAACTGGTCGAGGTCGACGGCCTTGCTCACGTCCCCAACCGTACGCCGCGTTCGCCGTCGACCGTGCTGCGGAGCCGCTGGCGGGCTGCCTTGTGCACGAGGATCTCGAGGAACTGGCGGACGGGCACGTCGCCGATGCGCCGCGCCTCCTCGGCGACGCAACGCTCGGTGAGGTCGCGGCAGCGGTCCACCCTGCTCCCGAACTCTCCGACGAGCGAATCGACGACCCGCGAGAACGAGGGGCTCGTGGCGAT
>JALZNU010000278.1 GCA_030857495.1 Actinomycetota bacterium
GCGACGTCCTTCGTCGACCCTGGGGGTCCGACGAGGGCGTAGGCGTGCACGGGGGCGGCGACGCTCGACTTCAGCTGCCGCACGGCGCGCGCCTGCCCGACGACCCCGTCCCACGGGTTCGTCGCCCTGTGAGGGCTCATCGGCGGAGTCGCTCGTCGACGGCAGCTGCGATCGCGCGCCCGACGGCGTCCTTCTCGGCAGTCGCGTCGATCACGATCCAGCGCTCGGCATCCTTGCCGGCCATCGTGTGGAAGCCGTCGCGCACCCGACGATGGAATTCGGTGTTCTCGCGTTCGAACCGATCGAGATCGCGATCGGCGAGGCGGGCGTCGACCATGTCGCTCGGCACGTCGAGCAGCACGACGAGATCGGGCCAGCGCCCGCGCACCGCCCATGTGTTGACTCGGGTCAGCTCGTCGAGATCGACGCCTCGCCCGTATCCCTGGTAGGCGAGCGTGCTGTAGACGCTGCGATCGCTGACGACGTCACGTCCCGCATCGAGCGCGGGTATCACGACGCGCGCCATGTGCTGCGCCCTGTCGGCGGCGATCATCAGCGCCTCCGCTCGCGAGTCGAGATCCATGACGTCCACATCGTGGAGGATCATCCGCAGACGCTCGCCGACGGGCGTGCCGCCGGTCTCGCGGGTCAGCGTCGCGCCGAGGTGCTCGGCAAGGCGGCGAGACTGCGTCGACTTGCCGCAGCGCTCGGTTCCCTCGAACGCGAGATACACGGGACGCGGCATCGACGGACTCAGGGGGCCGGCGTCCGCGTCGCGCCCGACGTCTTCGCAGCCGCCTTCTTCGCGCCGGTCTTCTTGGCGGCCGACTTCTTCGTGCCCGACTTCTTCGAGCCCGACTTCTTTGCCGCCGTCTTCTTGGCGCCGGTCTTCCTGGCGCCCACCTTCTTGGCGGCCGCCTTCTTGGCAGGTTTGCCGCCGTTGGCAGCAACGGTGTCACGGCGGATCGCCAGGAGCTCGAACGCTCTCGACTCGGAGACCTCCTCGATGCGATCGCCCTTCCCGATGGACGCGTTCGTCTCACCGTCGGTGACGTACACGCCGAATCGGCCGTCCTTCGCAACGACCGGTCGCCCGCTCACCGGGTCGTTGCCGAACTCGCGCAGCGGCCCGCTCGGCTGGGCCCCCCGGCCGCGGCGGTACTCCTTCGGCCGCGAGTAGATGTCCACCGCCTCCTCGAGCGTCACCGTGAGCAGGCGCTCCTCGTTGTCGAGGTTTCGGTAGTCCTTGCCCTTCTGCACGTAGGGTCCGTAGCGACCGTTGTTGGCGAGGATCGTCTCACCGTCGGACGGATCGACACCGAGCGTGCGCGGCAGCGAGAGCAGCTCGCGTGCGTCGTCGATCGTCACCCGCTCGAGCGTCATCGTGGCGAACAGGCTCGACATCTTCGGCTTGTCCATCCCCTCCGGCAGGTCGTCGGCCGTACCCCACTGCACATACGGGCCGTACCGCCCGTTCCTGGCGAACACCGGCAAGCCTTCGATCTCACCGATCGGCTCGTCGCTCTTCGGCGCCGCGAGCAGGGCGGTGGCGACGTCGATCGTGAGCTCGTCTGGCGCCATCCCCTCGGGCACGCCGGCGGTGTCGTCGCCGCGCCGCACGTAGGGCCCGTACTTGCCGGGCTTGACGACGATGAGGTTGCCGTCGTCGTCGGTACCGAGCGGGAACGTGTTGATCGCGGCCGCGTCGATCTCGTCGAGGTTCTCTTCGACGAGCCGCTTCAGACCGGGCAGGTCGTTGTCGCCGAAGTAGAACTCGTGCAGCCACTGGTCCTTCTGCCGCTCGCCGACGGCGATGGCGTCGAGGTCCTCTTCCACCCGGGCTGTGAAGCCGTAGTCGATGAGGCCGTCGAAGTGCTGCTCGAGGAGGCCCACCACGGCAAACGCTGTCCACGTGGGAACGAGCGCCTGACCCTTCTTCCACACGTAGCCGCGGTCCTGCACCGTCTGGATGATCGATGCCCAGGTGGACGGCCGGCCGATGCCGAGCTCTTCGAGGCGCTTCACGAGCGACGCCTCGGTGAACCGTGCAGGCGGTGACGTGGTGTGCCCGTTTGCCGAGATCGCCTCGACCGGTACGACATCGCCGACGGCCAGCGTCGGCAGCAACGTCTCCCTTGTCGCCTCGCCGGCGCTCGCATCGTCGTTCGACTCCACGTACACGGCTCGGTGGCCGGCGAACGTGATGGTGGTGCCCGACACGGAGAACTCGCAATCGGTGCCGGCGTGGTCGCCGGTCGCCACGCCGTCCTGCTCCGGGGGCTGCGCCCCCGCGCCCCATCGCTGTGCGGCTCCCTGGCGGTCGCTCGCCCAGGCGGCTACGCCGCCGATTCTCACCGTCATCGTGACGCCCGTCGCGTCGGCCATCTGTGACGCCAGCGTCCGCTGCCAGATCATCCGGTAGAGCGCCAGCTCCTGCGAGTTGAGCTCGGCCGACACGGCCTTCGGCGAGCGCATCGGCGTCGCCGGGCGGATCGCCTCGTGCGCCTCCTGCGCGTTCTTGACCTTCGACGTGTACTGCTTGGGCTGCGGCGACAGCGCACTCGGTCCGTACTCGGCTCTGACGGCGTTGCGCACGGCGGCCAGCGCTTCCGCCGCCAGCGTCACGTTGTCGGTGCGCATGTACGTGATGAAGCCCCGCTCGTAGAGGCCCTGCGCGATGCGCATCACCTGCGACGAGGACAGGCGTAGCTTGCGCCCGCCCTCCTGCTGCAGCGTGCTCGTCATGAACGGCGGCTTGGGGCTCGATCGGTATGGCCGCTCGTCGATCGAGCGGACGCGAACGTCGGCAGCCTCGAGACCCGTCGCCAGCGAGCGAGCAGTTGCCTCGTCGAGCGCGCGCGACGACGCCGACACGGTGCCCGTCGCGTCGAAGTCCTTGCCGGTAGCAACGCGGTCACCGTCGACGGCGACGAGCGTCGCCGTGAACGGCGGCGCGGTGGACGCGTCGAGTGCGAGATCCCAGTAGCCGGCTTCCACGAAAGCGATGCGCTCGCGCTCGCGGTCGACGACGAGTCGCACTGCAGGGCTCTGCACGCGACCGGCGGACAGGCCGCGGTTGACCCGCCGCCACAGAACAGGTGACACCTCGTAGCCGTAGAGACGATCGAGGATCCGCCTCGTCTCGGCCGCGTCGACGAGCCCGTAGTCGATGCCCCTCGGGTTGGCGACGGCGTGATCGATCGCGGACTTCGTGATCTCGTGGA
>JALZNU010000279.1 GCA_030857495.1 Actinomycetota bacterium
CGCGAGAGAACGCTTTCTGCGCTGGAGGCTCGTCACCGAACCGTCGCTCGCCGGCGTGGACCATGTCACGCCCGTCGAGCCGATCACCCCGCGTCAGTCCGTCGCCGAGTCCGTGCCGTGCGCCGCCATCGCCGACGACGGATCGCAGACACCGATCGACCTCGTCGTCACGGCCGGAGTCGACCTCGACGCCGTCGCCTATGCCGCCGAGGTGCAACGTGACGATCGCCCGACACGCCTCGTGCTGCCAGCCAACGAATTGCTCGCCATCACCCGCGACCTCGCCGCGTTGCTCACGGTGCCGATCGAGCTGGTGACGGTCCACTGAGCGCCGACCCGACGGCATACGCTCGACGGCGACATGGCTCCCCATCCCGGCTTGCCCGCAGTGATGACCGAGCGGTTGACAGCACTCGAAGCGGAGTTCGCCGAGCACGAGCGCATGCTCGCCGACCCGGAGGTGCTCGCCGATCCCGATCGACTCCGCGTCGTCTCGAAGCGGTACTCCCAGCTCGAGCAGATCGTCACGGTGGCGCGCCGCCACGCCATGCGATCCGGTGATGCCGCTGCGGCGAAGGAGCTGCTGGAGGGCGCCGACGGCGACGACCGCCAGATGGCAGAGGACGAGCTGCACGGTGCGGAGCACGACCTCGCCGCGCTCGAAGACGACCTGCGCGACCTCCTCCTGCCGCCCGATCCCTACGACGGCAAGGGCGTCATCGTCGAGATCCGCGGCGCCGAAGGGGGCGAGGAAGCCAACCTGTTCGCCCGTGACCTGTACGAGATGTACCTCGCCTACGCCGAACGGCACGGCTGGAAGGTCGACACGCTGGCGCGCGACGAGAGCGACCTCGGTGGCTTCAACGAGGTGACGTTCGATGTCCACGGCGCCGAGGCGTGGAGCCATCTGAAGTTCGAGGGAGGTCCGCACCGCGTGCAGCGCGTGCCGGCGACCGAGAGCCAGGGCCGCATCCACACGTCGTCGGCAACCGTGCTCGTGCTGCCGGAGGCCGACGAGATCGACGTCGAGATCAACGATCGCGACCTCGCCATCGACGTCTACCGATCGAGCGGTCCCGGCGGGCAGAGCGTCAACACCACCGACTCGGCGGTGCGGATCACGCATCGTCCGACCGGGCTCGTGGTGGCGATGCAGGACGAGCGCAGCCAACTCCAGAACCGCCAGCGCGCAATGCAGGTGCTGCGGGCGCGGCTGTTCGAGCTCGCCGAGCGCGAGCGGAACGAGGAGATGTCGCTCGAGCGGCGCTCGCAGATCGGCGGCGGCGGGCGCAGCGAGAAGATCCGCACCTACAACTACAAGGACAACCGCGTCACCGACCATCGCATCGGCCTCACGCTGTACCGGCTCACCGATGTGCTCGCCGGTGACCTCGACCAGGTCGTCGAACCGCTTCGACTGGACGAGCGCACCCGCCTGCTCGCCGACGGGGCGAGCACCTGATCCGTGCCGGTGGCGTGACGCCGTGCTGAAACCGGCGAAGACGTGGCGGGCGTTGCTCGCATGGACGACCCAGCGGGTCGAGGACCGCCAGGTGGCGCACTGGATGTGTGAGCACGCGAGCGGTCGCACGTCGAGCGAGCTCGACGCGTCGCTCGACGAGCCCTCACACGGTCACGCCGCAGGACAACTGGCGTCGATGGTCGATCGCTACGCCGACGGCGAACCGTTGCAGTACGTGCTGGGGGCGTGGGGGTTTCGTTCACTCGACCTGGCCGTCGACGGGCGAGCCCTCATCCCGCGACCCGAGACCGAGCTGCTCGTCGACGTCTGCCTCGAGCTGCTCTCGGATCGACTGCCGACACGACACGTCGATCCGCTGACGATCGTCGACCTCGGCACGGGTACCGGCGCGATCGGCCTCGCGCTGGCGAGCGAGCTGCCGATCGACGGGGTGACGGTGTGGCTGAGCGATGTCAGTGCCGAGGCGCTGGCGCTGGCCACGGCGAACCTGTCGGGGATCGGGCGGCACGCCCGCAACGTGCGTGTCGCGCCTGCGGGTTCGTGGTTCGAGCCGTTCGACGCCGCCGCGCAGTTCGATCTGGTCGTGGCGAACCCGCCCTACGTCCCTCGCCGCGATCCTGCGCTCGAACCGATCGTGCGCGAGTGGGAGCCACACGTCGCGCTGTACGGCGGCGTCGACGGGCTCGACCACGTCCGTTCGATCGTCGCTGCGGCACCGGCTCGACTGCGGCCGGGCGGGCGGCTCGTGATGGAGATCGGCTCCGGTCAGGGCGAGCGGGTGCGGGCGCTGATGCTCGATGCCGGGCTCGCGTCGCCGGAGGTTCGCCTCGACCTCGGTGGTCACGAGCGGATCGCACTGGCCGAGCTCACCTAGCGTGACGTCGTGACGCTCCAGACCGAACCGAACGACATCGCGCCGTCGTTGATGTCGCCGCTCGACCCACACGTCATCGTGCTGTTCGGCGCGACGGGCGATCTCGCGCGCCGCAAGCTGCTGCCCGGTCTGTTGCACCTCGCCCGTGCCGGGCTGCTGCCGGAGTGCCGGATCATCGGCACGTCGCTCGACGACCTCGACACCGACGCCTTCCAGAAGGTGGCGCGGGCGGCGTGCGAGGAGTTCGCGGTCGGCGAGGTCACGACCACCGAGTGGGCTGCATTCGAGACACGTCTCGTGTTCGTGCGACAGTCCGACGGCGCCGACGCCCTGCGCGCGGTCGTCGCCGACGCCGAACGCTCGCTGCCGGGCGAGCCGCGGCGGCTGCACTACCTCAGCGTCCCCCCGAACGCGGCGCTCGCCGTCGTGCGCACGCTCGGCGAGGCCGGTCTCGTCGAGCGCGCCAGGATCATCATGGAGAAGCCGTTCGGCACCGATCTCGCCAGCGCCCGCAAACTCAACGGCGCGCTCCACGAGACGTTCGCCGAGGAGCAGATCTTCCGCATCGACCACTTCCTCGGCAAGGAGGCGGCGCAGAACATCCTCGCCTTCCGGTTCGCCAACGGGCTCTTCGAGCCGATCTGGAACCGTGATCACATCGACCACGTGCAGATCGACGTGCCGGAGACACTGTCGATCGACACGCGGCTCGAGTTCTACGAGCAGACCGGCGCGTTCAAGGACATGGTCGTCACCCACCTGTTCCAGGTGTTGGCGTTCATGGCGATGGAACCGCCGACCGCGCTCGAACCGCTCGCCATCAGCGAGGAGAAGAACAAGGTCTTCCGTTCGATGATGGCGC
>JALZNU010000280.1 GCA_030857495.1 Actinomycetota bacterium
ACCTGTCTCATCCGAACACGACCTCGTCACTGTTGGCGAGCCGGTCGACGAGTGCGGCCGGTACGACCGGAGTGCCGTTGGGGCTCGGATCGAGCTGGCTGCGGAACAAGCGGACGGCCGTGAGCTTTGCCGCGCGCATCGCGGGTGTCATCGGCACCACCGACATCGTCGCCAGCTCGTGCGAGTCGAGTCGACCCAGATGGAATGCCCAGATCGGATACTCCAAGAGCCGTGCTCCGCTGGTCTTCGCCACGTTCGCCGCGGACTCGCCGACGGCCTCGTGGTCGGGGTGCCCGTCGTGACGCCACGTCGACACGATCACGGTCGCCGCCATTGCTCCGACTCGGGCGGTCAGTTCCACCCGATGCTCTGCGACATGACCGTCGGGGAGGCGGAGTCGGATCAGCTCGATGTCGTCAACGATGCCGAGATGTTGCAGCGCCGCGTGGCGCTCGCCGACCCGCTGCGCGATCAAGTCCGTCGTGGCCTGCGTCGACAGCTGGCCGAAGCACGCCTCGCCATCGGTCACCGCCACCAACCGCACCGAGTGCCCGGCGGACACGAGACCGCACATCAGTGCAGCGACGCCGAACACCTCGTCATCCGGGTGCGGCGCCAGCACGACCACGTCCGCCGGACCTCCGAGTCCGACATCGAGCTGCCGGTTCAACTCGCCGCCATCGTTCGCAAGAACCGCGACCGCTGCCGCCCACGCTGCGGAGCGACGAGTCGGGCGAGCCGCCCGGCGAACCCGGCCGGTACTCGTCCTGTCGTTCGACTGCTCGTGACAACGGAGCTGTCCGTGACGTGATGCACGACCAACTCGGCCGCGACGAGACTGCGGAGGAGCTCGTGATCTTCGCCGACGACGGCATGGCCGCTCCATCCGCCGACGCGTTCGTAGGCGTCGGCTCGGACGCCGAAGTTGGCCCCATGTACGTGTGTGTGCGACATGCCATGGACACGGTATGTGGCTCGGAACTGTGCCAATAGCTCAGGGTCGGTCGTTGCCGGGTCGAGATCGACGACCCCGGCCACTGCGTGCGCACCGTCCGCGGCGTGGTCGAGATGAATTTGGAGCCAGGTCGACGGGACGACGCAGTCAGCATCGGTGTTGGCGATCCAGATCTTCGACAGGTCCGTCGGTCGGAAGCCCTCCAGTGCTGCGGCAACGGCCGCCGCGCGAGCTCCGCCCGCTGCCCGCCACTGGCCTTCGACCACGACCACAGGCGTCGCCAGCGACGTGCGGGCGAGTCGAACCACTGCCGCCGTGTCGTCGAGACACGTATCGGCAGCCACCGCGATGACCGCTCGCCGCGACGTCCTCACGACGGCAGCATCGATCGACGCGAGCGCCAGCTCGATCAGCGCGCGCTCGTTGCGAGCCGGAATCGCGACGACGATGGAGTCGACGTGCATGCCCATGGACAACAACACGCGAGCGGATCGTCGTGTCGATCCGTTGCGTCCAGTGGGCCGCCGAATCGTGGTTCGCCGCCGGGACGACTGCTCAGTCGCCAATACCGGCTCCTCGCACTTTCGTAGATTGATAAGAGCAACGAGACGTCGATTCGTCTCATCTCCGTCGCCGTCAGGCTATCGATCGGCGCCGGCCGTCGTCCTTCGGGCGAGGTCGGCCGCCGTCCAGAAACCCGGCTGGGGATCGCCTGTCATCGCGCCCTTTCCGTATACGGCGAGCCGCTGCCGACCCTCGTCGCCGAGCATGTCGATGGCGTCGAAGAACGCGTCGGGTCCTGCCGCACGGAGGGCCGTGTCGCCGTCGCTCGACGGCCGTGGCAGGCTCGTCGTGAGGAACACCACAGGAATGTCGCCGGCGCGACCCCGCAGCGCACCGGCACGCCCGAGCGATCTCCACGCGGTCTCGGTGCGCGACAGCCCGCCACGGTGGCTGGTGAACGCGCCGGCGACGTCGAAGAACCACTCGGCGTCGTAGCCGTCCCTGGCCACGAAGCTCACGACGACGCCGGACTTCGGGATCCGTCGGTTGACGTGCGTGATGCGGAACCCCGCGTCTTCCAGCACCTCCGTGGCGATGGCGTGCGCTGCCTTACCGTCGCGAGCCGCCCCGTCCGCTGCCGGCGGATCGTCAGCCGCGATGGCATGTGCCTCGGCCACGCGTCGCCGCGCGATCTCGACGTAGGCGGGGTCGAGGTCATAGCCGGCGTACCGACGACCGAGCCGCGCCGCCGCGACGAGGGCGGAACCGCTTCCCATGAACGGATCGAGCACGAGGTCGTCCTCGAACGTGTATAGCCGGATCAGCTGCTCGGGCAGCTCCACCGGGAACGGCGCAGGGTGCCCGATCCGGCGCGCGCTCTCGGGGGGGATCGACCAGACGTCGAGTGTGAGCGCCATGAAGTCCTCGGTCATCACCGTGCTCCGGTGCGGGAGGCCCTCGGCGGCCCGCTGCTTCACGCTCCTCGCCCGGTCGAAGCGACCCTTGCTGGCGACGATGACCCGTTCGCTGATGTCACGCAGCACCGGGTTGGACGCGCTGCGGAACGATCCCCATGCGCACGATCCACTGGCCCCCTCGGCCTTCTGCCAGATCAGCTCGCCGCGCAGCAGCAGGCCGAGGTCGTGCTCGAGAATCCTGATCACATCGGCGGACAGGCTGCGGTACGGTCGGCGCCCGAGGTTGGCGACGTTGACCGCGATGCGCCCACCCGGCTCCAGCGTGCGGACGCACTCGCGGAACACGTCGCCGAGCAGGTCGAGGTACTCCAGGTAGGACGACGGTACGCCCTCTCGCTCGAGCTCTTCCTCGTAGGTCTTTCCGGCGAAGTAGGGGGGTGACGTGACGACGAGCGCAACCGTTCCGTCCTCGATCGCGTCCATGGCCCGTGCGTCGCCGTGCACGAAGGGCTCGGCGACCGTTCGTGGCGGGTGGACGGTGTCGTCGCTCGAGATCTCGGGTGCACGGAACCGGTCGTAGAAGGCCGTGGCGTCGTGGTTCTCGCGTGCGCTCACACCGAAACTCGACGTCGCTGTTGCGCGCCGTGCCTTCATGACCGAGTCCCTCCCGTGCAATCGCCGATGCTAGCGGTGAGCATCGAACGTACGCGCGACCCTCCGCGGCGACGTCACCACCACGGCGCCCCGGACGTCTCCGCCCAACCCACCGGATTGGTGACGATCGACTCGACCTCGCCACGGCGGAAGTTGCCGGAGGCACTCCAACCACCATGACTC
>JALZNU010000281.1 GCA_030857495.1 Actinomycetota bacterium
AAGACGATCACGCGGGCGCTGCGCGATCACGGGTTCGAGGTGATCTACACCGGTTTGCACCAGTCGCCCGAGCAGATCGCCGAGACGGCGCTCGTGGAGGACGTCGACGCCATCGGCCTCTCGCTGCTCTCGGGAGCGCACCTCACGCTGTTTCCTCGCGTCTTCGAGGAGCTCACGACACGAGGGCTCGACGACCTGCTCGTGTTCGGGGGCGGCGTGATTCCCGAGGCCGACGCGAAGAAGCTGAAGGAGCAGGGCGTCGCCGCGGTCTTCGGCCCCGGATCGTCGCTGCGCGAGATCAGCCATTGGCTGGAGACACAACTCGACGAAAGGGAGGACCTCTAGATGGACCTTTTCGAATACCAGGGCAAGCAGTACTTCGCCCGGTACGACATCCCGGTCAGCGCCGGTGACGTCGCCACGACCGTCGACGAGGCGGTCGCTGCCGCCGAGGCTGCCGAGTACCCCGTCGTCGTCAAGGCGCAGGTGCAGGTCGGCGGGCGCGGCAAGGCCGGTGGCATCAAGCTCGCCAACGACGCCGGTGAAGTACGTGAACACGCCGGCAACATCCTCGGCATGGACATCAAGGGCCACGTCGTAGAGCGGCTGTGGGTCGAGCACGCCTCCGACATCGACGAGGAGTACTACGCCAGCTTCACGCTCGATCGGGCGGCGAAGCTGCACTTGCTGATGCTGTCGGCGAAGGGCGGCGTCGACATCGAAGAGGTTGCCGAGACCGATCCCGACGCGATCGTGAAGCTGCACATCGATCCCGTCGACGGGCTCTCGACCGAGGTCGCCCGGCAGGCAGCCGTGGAAGCAAGGATCCCGGAACGAGCGCTCGACGGCGTCGCCGAGATCCTTGTCCAGCTCTACCGCTGCTTCACCGAGGGCGACTGCGACCTCGCCGAGATCAACCCGCTGATCCTCAAGCCGGCTCGGCCAGGAGAAGCAGGCGAGGTGCATGCGCTCGACGCCAAGGTCAGCCTCGACAACAGCGCCGCCTTCCGCCACCCGGAGTGGGAGGAGTACTCCGCCACCGAGGTGCTCGACGAACGTGAACGGCTCGCCAAGGAGCGTCACCTGCAGTACATCGGTCTCGAAGGCTCGGTCGGGATCATCGCCAACGGCGCAGGGCTGGCGATGAGCACGCTCGACGTCGTCAACCAGGCCGGCGGCGACGCCGCCAACTTCCTCGACATCGGCGGCGGCGCCAACGCCGACGTGATGGCCGCTGCGCTCGAGGTGATCAACACCGACGAGGCGGTTCGCTCGATCTTCATCAACATCTTCGGCGGCATCACTCGTGGCGAGGAGGTCGCCCAGGGCATCGTCGAGGCCGTCGGTCGCGTGCAGTTGCGGGCGCCGATGGTGATCCGTCTCGACGGCACGAACGCAGAAGAAGGGCGCCGGATCCTGCTCGACGCAGCGATCCCCGAAGAGCAACTGACGACGCGAACGACGATGCTCGAAGCCGCCAAGGCGGCTGTCGCCATCGCCAACGGTAAGGAGGCCTGAAGATGTCCCACGGGTGCGAGCCTGGCCGGGGAACGCTGTAGATGGCGATCTTCGTCGACGAGAACACGTTGGTCCTCGTGCAGGGCCTCACCGGTGGGCAGGGCCGGTTCCACGGCCTGCGCAATAGGGACTACGGCACTCAGGTGGTCGCCGGCGTGACACCCGGCAAGGGTGGCCAGGATGTCGAGGGCATCCCGATCTTCGACTCGGTTGCCGAGGCCGTCGAATCGACCGGGGCGACGGCCTCGTTCGTCGCCGTCCCGCCGAAGGCAGCACCGGCGGCGATCCTGGAGGCGGCGGCCGCAGGCGTCGGGTTCATCGTGTGCATCACCGAAGGCATCCCCGCGCAGGACGAGGCCAAGGTGTTCAACACGCTGCAGCGCGACTTCCCCGACGGCCGCCTGCTCGGCCCCAACTGTCCCGGCGTCATCAGCCCCGGCAAGTGCAACATCGGCATCACCGCCGGTGAGATCGCGCAGCTCCCGACCGCCGACGGGCCCAACGTCGGCATCGTCAGCCGCTCGGGCACGCTCACCTACCAGGCTCTCTACGAGCTGAAGCAGGCTGGCATCGGCGTGTCCACGTGCGTCGGCGTCGGTGGCGACCCGGTTCCGGGAACGAGCTTCGTGGACTGTCTCGCCGAGTTCGAGGCCGATCCTGAGACGCACGCCGTGATGATGATCGGTGAGATCGGCGGCTCCGCCGAGGAGGAGGCAGCCGAATTCATCAGGTCGAGCGTCTCGAAACCGATGAGCGCCTACGTCGCCGGCGTCACCGCGCCTGCAGGCAAGAAGATGGGCCACGCCGGTGCCATCGTCTCGGGTGGCAAGGGCACCGCGCAGGGCAAGATCGATGCACTGCGCGCCGCAGGCGTCGAGGTCGGGCTCAACCCCACAGAGGCCGGCCAACTCATGGCCGAGATCGTCGCCAACCTCTAGTTGTTTCGCGAACTGTCCGTAGGAATCAGCCCGATCGGGCCGATCTCTACGGACAGTTCGCTTGATCAGTCGGGCTCGACGACCTCGACCTCGCCGCGCATCCCGTCTTCGTAGTGTTTCGGGAGGTGACAAGCCATCTCGACCGTGCCGGGTTCGTCGAAGACGTAGGACGTCACACCCTGCTCGTCGGGTCCGACAGAGAGCTCGCCCGGGATCGGCCGGTGCTCCTTGTGCGTGCCGGTGGCATGGCGCCGGTGGACGGATTCGGGTCCGATGATCAGCTCGTGGTTGATCGGGTCGCCGTTCATCAACACGAAACGCACCTCGGTCCCAACCTCGACCCGCAGCGAGTCGGGCACGAACCGGCTGTACTCCGCGTCGATTCGCACGGTGACACGTTCCGGCCCGAGCGCCTCGGGAGGCGGGCCCTCGGTCGCCGACACGACGACGTAGCCGGCGCCAGCCGTCACCGCCGCGGCGGTGAGGGCGACGCAGAGACGTGCTGCAGCCTGCATGTCACGCCACCCCGCCGACATGCCGGCGCCGTGACGACACCGTGAGCGCTGCGAAGATCCCGGCGCCGGCGAGCACACCGGTGACGGGCGGCCACCACGGCGTTCCGGACTTGTCGTTCACCGGCACGGCCGACTCTTCGGGCACGCCGGTGTCCTTGATCGACGGCTCGACGCTCGGATCGGCCGAGACGGCGAGGTCGTAGTCGAGGTCTTCGGCTGCAGCGTCGAGCTGCAGGTA
>JALZNU010000282.1 GCA_030857495.1 Actinomycetota bacterium
CACTGGTGCCGACCTGCCGAGATGCTCGAACGGATGGCAGGGCGCGAACTGCTGCTCCTGCCGCCGACGGTTGCCAACCTCGAACGCCTCGCCGCCGACGGCGACGTGGCATCTGCGCTCGTGTCGGCGGCCGGCGTGGAGCGTCCGGTCCGTATCGAACCACGCCTGCGCCTCGACGAGACCGGGCGATTGATCGGCATCGCGATGCCCGGCGATCCCGACTACGACGACCTGGCCTAGCTCAGCCGGCTGTGAGCGCGGAGCGACCGAGGGCGATCTCGACGGACTCGAGCATCCGTGCCGAGCACCCGGCCATCGCCGCGTCGTCGAGCACTGCCCGTGGTGCGGCGACGTCCTCGGCGAGCGTCTTCGCCAGCGTGCGGAACGCCGCACCTGCGGCGGACTCGTGGTCGAGCGCGATCGGCCGTCCCGCATCGCCGCCGGCGACGATGGCTGGCTCCATCGGGATCTGCGCCAGCAGCGGGGCGCCGATCGTGTCGGCGAGTGCCTGGCCTCCGCCGCGACCGAACAGCTCGTACGACTCACCGTGGTCGCACGTGAAGGCGGTCATGTTCTCGACGACGCCGAGCACGGGGAGGAAGCTGCGCCGCGCCATGTCGGCGGCGCGCTGGGCGACCTTCTGCGCCGCGAGCGCTGGCGTCGTGACGACGAGCATCTCGGTGCGGGGGAGCAGGCGGGCGAGGCCCATCTGCACGTCGCCGGTGCCCGGCGGCATGTCGATGAGGAGGTAGTCGAGGTCGCCCCACTGCACGTCCGTGAGGAACTGCTCGACCGCCTTGGTGAGCATCAGTCCACGCCACATGAGCGCGGTCTCCTCGTCGATCATGAAGCCCGTCGAGACGACCTCCAGCACACCGTCGCCGACGTGGCGTTCGTTGGGCAGGATCTTCGCCCTGTCGGATCCCTCCGACTTCTCGGCACGCAGGTTGTCGCCGATGCCGAGTAGTCGCGGCACCGAGAAGCCCCAGATGTCGGCATCCAGCACGCCGACCCGGAAGCCCTGCGCGGCGAGTGCGGTGGCGAGGTTGACCGTCACGGACGACTTGCCGACGCCGCCCTTGCCGCTGGCGATGGCGAGAATCCTCGTGCGCGCCGGCACCTCGGTGTCGGGCGCCTGCTGGCGGGCGTTCCACCGTGCCTTCGTCATCACCTCGCTGCGTTCGTCGGCCGTCATCTCACCCCATGTGATCGACACGTTCCGCACGCCGGGATGGACACCGACGCGTTGTTCGACCTCGCGTTTGATGTCGGCACGCAGCGGGCAGCCGCCGATCGTCAGCTTCACGGTGACCTCGACGTCGCCGTCGTCGCTCACGACCACCTTGGGGACCATGCCGAGCGACACGATGTCGGCGCCGAGTTCCGGGTCGATGACGCCACCGAGCACGCCCATCACCTCGTCGTGGGAGGGAGCAGGCATCGACATGGCACTCATTTTACCGGCACCCGCCGTGTTATGTCGTGGAATGGGCTAGCCTGTGCGACGTGGCTGTGATTTCGGCGACAAACGCGGCCCCAGGGTCGCTCGACGTGTTGAAAGCACTGGCCGACAACACCCGGTACGCGATCTACCGGCACCTCGGTGAGTGCCGCCGGCCCGTCACCACGGCTGAGATCGCCGACCATCTCCGGCTCCACCCCAACACCGTACGTCCGCATCTCGAGCGGATGCGCGACGTGGGGCTCGTCGAGGTCGACATCGACAGTCGCGGCGAGGTCGGCAGGCCCCAGCACCACTACCGGCTCGCCACGTCGCCGCCGCCGCTCGGTTTCGAGCCGCCGGGCGTCGCCGAGCTCGCCGACATCGTGCTGGCGATGGCGAGAATCCTCGTGCGCGCCGGCACCTCGGTGTCTGGCGCTTGCTGGCGGGCGTTCCACCGTGCCTTCGTCATCACCTCGCTGCGTTCGTCGGCTGTCATCTCACCCCACGTGATCGACACGTTCCTCACGCCGGGATGGACACCGACGCGTTGTTCGACCTCGCGCTTGATGTCGGCGCGCAGCGGGCAGCCGCCGATCGTCAGCTTCACGGTGACCTCGACATCCCCGTCGTCGCTGACGACCACCTTGGGGACCATGCCGAGCGACACGATGTCGGAGCCGAGCTCCGGGTCGATGACACCACCGAGCACGCCCAGCACCTCGTCGTGGGAGGGAGCAGGCGTCGACATGGCACTCATTTTACCGGCACCCGCCGTGTTATGTCGTGGAACGGGCTAGCCTGGGCGATGTGGTTGTGACTTCGGCGACATCCGCGGCCCCTGGGGCGCTCGACGTGTTGAAAGCGCTGGCCGACAACACTCGGTACGCGATCTACCGGCACCTCGGCGAGTGCCGCCGGCCCGTCACCACGGCCGAGATCGCCGACCATCTCCAGCTCCACCCCAACACCGTACGTCCGCACCTCGAGCGGATGCGCGACGTGGGGCTCGTCGACGTCGACATCGACAGTCGCGGCGAGGTCGGCAGGCCTCAGCACCACTATCGGCTCGCCACGTCACCGCCGCCGCTCGGGTTCGACCCGCCGGGCGTCACCGAGCTCGCCGACATAGTGCTGGCGATGGCGACACGTCTCGGCGCCTCGCCACTCGACGCGTTCGCCGCCGGTGTCGACCGCGGCGCGGCACGAGCCGACCGGTACCGCACCGCACCGTCGGCGCTCGAAGCCCTTGTCGACGATCTCAGCACGCTCGGGTTCGAACCGGCGGTGGCCGAGGCTGCCGATCACGAGACGGCGGTCGTGTCGTTCGGGGTGTGCCCGTTCGGCGATCACGTGGACGAACACCCCGAGCTGATCTGCTCGCTCCACCGGGGGATCGTCACGGGACTCGTCGACGAGATGGGCGACGCAAGGGTCGTCGAGTTCTGCGACCGCGGACATCGCACGCCATGTCGCGTTGCGGTCGGCGAGCGCTAACGTTCTGGGTAGTCCGGAGAAGGAGAACATGACGTGATCACGCTCACTGACAACGCAGCGGGCAAGGTGCGACAGCTGCTCGCCGCCGAGGGGTCCGACGACCTCGCGCTCCGTGTCGCCGTACGGCCGGGAGGCTGCAGTGGCTTCTCGTACGAGATGTTCTTCGATTCCGACGTCGGCTCCGACGACGAACAAGCCACGTTCGGCGACGACTCGACGGTCAAGGTAATTGTGGACGCCGCATCGTCACAGCTGCTCGAG
>JALZNU010000283.1 GCA_030857495.1 Actinomycetota bacterium
GGCGGGGCCGCACCGTCGACTTCACCAACGTCGTGCTGATCATGACCTCCAACCTGCAGGGCGATCCGCTCGATTTCTTCAAGCCCGAGTTCGTCAACCGCGTCGACGAGATCATCCGATTCCGCTCACTCACCGAGACCGACCTGACGAGGATCGTCGACATCCAGCTCGAGTCGCTGCGGCGCCGGCTCGCCGACCGCCGCATCACGCTCGACGTGTCCGAGGTGGCGAAGGAGCGCCTCGCACGCGACGGGTTCGATCCTGCGTTCGGTGCCCGCCCGCTCAAGCGCGTCATCCAGCGCGAGCTCGGCGACCAGGCGGCGATGCTGATCCTCGAGGGAAAGGTCGGTGACGACGGCACGATCACCGTCGACGTCGTCGACGACGCACTGCACCTCTCGGTCTCCTGAGTCTGGGCGGGAATGGTTCCAGCAGTTGGAGCGGATCCCGCCCAGACCGGCTGGTGGGAGAAATCCCGCCCAGACGGTGGCGAGGGGGGCGTCGGGGTGGGTGCGTGACGGTCAGGCGTGTTCGCGGATGCGGCGGCGGGCGAGTCGGCGGATCTCAGCTCGCAGTTCGACCGGGTCGAGGACCTCGACTCGGAACGGCAGGCCGACGAGGTAGCGGGCGAGCCAGTCGTTGTCGCCGCCGATCGAGACGATCGTCGTCTCGTCGCCTTCGCCGCCGGGGCGGATCACCCCCATCGACGGACCGATCTCGCGCCGCGTCACGTGTGGTGGGGCGTGCACGAGCACCGTCGCCTGCACCTCGTAGACGCGCACGGCGACACCCTCTGACACGAGGCCCGCCGGATCGGGGTGCTGGCGCGGCGTCGAACGCTGACCTGTGAGCAGCGGAGACGTGACCCGATCGACGCGGAACGTCCGCCACGCGTCACGATCGAGGTCCCACGCCACGAGGTACCACCTGCGCCTCAGCGACACGAGCCGATGCGGCTCGACATGGCGGCGACCGACGACGTCCTCGCCGGTGCGGTACTCGAACCGCAACCGCAGCTCGGCGCGACAGGCGCTCGCCAGCGCTGTCAGCGTGGCCGTGTCGATCGCCGCGATCGGCTCGGAGCCACCGCTGCCGACGGCAAGGTCGACCGTCACGTCGCCGAGCGCATCGATCCGCTCACGCAGGCCGCTCGGCAGTACCTCGCCGAGCTTCGCCAGTGCCGACACGGCTGCCTCGCCGAGCATCGGGTCGGCGCTGATGGAGACGTGGCGCAGCGCCGACCACATCGCAACCGCCTCGTCGTCGTCGAACAGCAGCGGAGGGAGTCGGCCACCGCTGCCCAGCGAGTAGCCGCCGTATCGCCCCGTCGTGCTCTCGATCGGGTAGCCGAGATCGCGCAGCCTCGTGACGTCGCGCCGCAGCGTCCGCGACGTCACTTCTAGGCGCTCGGTCAGCTCGTCGGCCCGCCACGACGGGCGGGTGGAGAACAGCACGAGCAGTCGCAGGAGGCGTGCCGGTGTGTCCATCGCCTCCTCATTCTGGCCGACATTGCGGACGCCAACTGACCACAATCATCCATATGTTCGATGGTGACCGACTCGACCACACACGATCAAACACGAACAAGCAAGGGACACCACGATGCACATGATCTCGTTCGACACCGCCCAGCAGCTCGCCCGTCAGCATCACGACGAACTCCTCACCGAGGCCGAGCAGCGCCGCGCGGGCCGTGCCGCTCGTGGTCGTCGCCGCTGGTGGTCACGACGAACGATGCCCTCCGGCGCCACCTGGACACCCACACCGGGCACCCCCTCGACCGATCCCATCGTGACGCCGCTCGCGCCCCTCCCCGGCACGCGTGCTGCGGTGTCCGATGGGATCGATCGACCCCACGCGGCCTGATCGTGCCGTCTCGGGGGTCAGTCGCAGCGTCGGACGACGACATCGATGTCTCGTTCGCCGTCACCGTCGATCGCGAACCGGGTCGAGAGCACGCCGTCGTCGGTGGTGAACCCGACGGAGGAGCCCGCCGCGGTGACCGAGCACACGTCCCCGCCGCCACTCAGCCGGGCCACTGTCGCCTCGAGCTGGTAGGTGCGTGGACGACTGGGCCGCAGCGTCAGCGTCCATCGATCGCCGTCGACGCTCGACGACATCGATTCGCCGGGACCGAGGGCGCCCGACCAGTCGGGTCCGGGGAAGGCGAGCAGCCGTCGCTCGTCCTGGCGATCGGCGAGTCGCACGACGTCGGGGTTGCCACGTCCGTATCCGGAGAGCGTGTCGACGTCCGCCGGCAGCATCGGTAGGACGGCACCGGACCGGATGTGGATCGGAACCTCGTCGGCGGGCGCGGCAACATCCACACGCCGGCCGCCGTCGCGCAGGACGGTGCGTCGAAGGTGGTGCAGCGTCCCGTCTCGATCCATCGACGTGGAGCGCCAGAGATCGATCCACTCGCCCTCGGGGAGGTAGACGGAGCGTCGCCGCGTGCCAGGGCGCATAACGGGGGCGACGAGCAGGTCGGCGCCGAACAGGTACTGGTCGTCGCTCGCCACCGCTGCCGGATCGTCTGGGTGCGTCAGCAGGTGCTGGCGCATGATCGGCAGTCCGGTCGAACGGTAGTGCTCGTCGGCACCGGCAATGTACGGATAGAGCTGTGTGCGCAGCCGGGCGTAGCGGCGCCACGTCGGCAGCACGTCAGAGTCGAGGATCGTCGCCCGGGGTGCCTGGCCGAGCTCGATGCCGCCTGCCTGCAGCCGCATCACGCCCGAGAAGGCGCCGAACTGGATCCAGCGGCGCAGTAGCTCTGGGGTGAGCTGGTCATCGAACCAGATGAAGAAGCCGCCGATGTCCGAACCCCACGTGCTGACACCCGACATCCCCATGCCGAGCCCGGCGAGCACCGACGAACGCAGCCCGTCGAAACCCCAGGTCGCCGTCGGGTCGCCTCCCCATACGACCTGGGAGTGCTCGATCGCGCCGGTCCAGCCCGAACGGTTGAAGCGGATGATCGGTCGCCGTGCGCTTGCGGCGGCTGACGCGGCGCTGGCATGGTACTGCTCCACGTAGCGGTTGTGCATCTCGTCGCCGGGCGTTCCGTCGCCAGAGACTGCGTCGGTCGGGGTGTACTCGCCGAAGTCCTCCATCCAGCCGTCGTACCCGTCGGCGACGGTGAGCTCGACGACGTCGCCGAACAGCCGGCTGCCGACGGGCGTCGAGAAGTCGAACTG
>JALZNU010000052.1 GCA_030857495.1 Actinomycetota bacterium
AGCTCAGCTACCTGCAGGGCGGCACGAACGTCACGCGGATGGACTACGCAAGCCCGCTGTCCAACGAGCTCGTGTTCTCGATGGCCGTCGAGAAGCTGCTCGGCATCGACGATGACATCCCCGAGCGCGCGATCTGGATGCGGATGTTGCTCGCCGAGCTCAATCGCATGTCGAGCCACCTGCTCTTCCTCGCCACCAACGGCATGGATCTCGGCGCGGTCGGGATGATGATCTACGGCTGGCGCGAGCGCGAGGAGGTGCTGCGCTTCTTCCAGAAGGTGACGGGTCTGCGGATGAACCACAACTTCATCCGTCCCGGTGGTCTCGCCGCCGACCTCCCCGCAGGCTGGCGCGACGACGTGATGCGGCTGCTCGAGGGCATCCCGCCTCGCCTCGACGAGTACGACACGCTGATGACGGGCCAGCCCATCTGGCGCGAGCGGCTGCAGGGCGTCGGCGTGCTGACGCCCACCGAGGCCATGGCGCTCGGCACGACAGGGCCGATCCTGCGCTCCACCGGTGTTGCGTGGGATCTGCGCCGTGACATGCCGTACCTGCGCTACGACGACGTCGAGTTCGACGTGCTCGTCGGGCAATACGGCGACAGCTTCGACCGCTACGCGATCAGGCTCAACGAGGTGCGCGAGTCGATGCGCATCGTCCACCAGATCCTCGACGCGATGCCGTCGGGCGCCTATCGCATCCAGAACAAGAAGGTCACGCCGCCGCCGCGTGCGCGAATCGACGAGTCGATGGAGGCGCTCATCCACCACTTCAAGATCTTCACCGAGGGGTTCAGGGTGCCCGAGGGCGAGGTCTACGTCGCGATCGAGGGACCCCGCGGCGAGATCGGCTGCCACATCGTCAGCGACGGGGGAGCGGCGCCGTACCGGATGCACATCCGCCCTCCGAGCTTCGTCAACCTGCAAACGCTGCCGCACATGATGCGCGGCTGTCTCATCGCCGACGCCGTCGCTGTCATCTCCTCCGTCGACCCCATTCTCGGCGAGGTCGACCGATGAAGAGCCACACGACACCGCGCCGCCTCCGCCGCGCTCACGGTCGTCTGCGCGCTTGCGCTGCTCCCCGCCTGCGGCGGCGACGAGACCACCGAGACGACCGAGACCACCGACACGGGCGGTGGGGGGCTTCGTCCTGGCGCCGTCCCGGAGATCGCCGCCTTCTTCGATTCCTTCGAGATCACGGGCTGAGTGCATGTCACGGTTGAGCGTCCCCAACGAGGCGATCGCCAAGGAGCTCATCGGGCGTTACCCGCGCAGGAAGAGCGCGCTGATCCCGCTGCTGCACCTCTCGCAGGAGCAGAACGGGTACATCACGACCGAGGCGATGTCGCACCTCGCCGAGCTGCTCGGCCTGACGCCCGCCGAGGTGTACGGCACGGCCACGTTCTACGACATGTTCAAGTTCCATCCCGTCGGCGAATACTGCGTCAGCGTGTGCACCAACATCTCGTGCCAGCTGGTGGGTGCGTGGGAGCTGCTCGAGCACGCCGAGGAGCGCCTCGGTGTGAAGGCCGGATCGACGACCGAGGACGGGCGGTTCACGCTCGAAGACGTCGAGTGCATCGCCGCCTGCACGGAGGCGCCGGCGATCCAGGTCAACTACCGCTACCGCTACAAGGTCACGAACGACCAGTTCGACCGCCTCGTCGACGACCTCGCCGCTGGGACCCTCGCCGAGGAGATCCCCAAGCACGGCACCCTCGCCCGCGTCCGCCAGCGCACGCCCCAGAACTGGTCCGGCAAGGCCGCCGTCGAACAGGCAAAGGTGGATGCATTGTGAGGGTTTCGACCTCACTCGCTCGCTCGCTGCGCTCGCTCGGCTCCGTTCGGTCGAGTTTCTGTTCGAGCGGCCTGCGGCCGCGCCCAGCTGCTGTGTGCGGACCGGCGAAGCCGGATCCGCCCACGGCGAGGGGGGGTCGCGGAGCGCCCCCCTCGCTCTCCCCCCAACGGTGGGTCTCGTGAGCGACACCAACGAGCGGGCGCCGGTCAACTTTCGCGTCCCTGGGAGCGTGCCGGCGGGGGATCCGATCATCACGGCGCGGTTCGCGACGAACGGGTCGCACACGTACGACGAGTACGTGCGCTCCGGCGGGTACACGGCGCTACGCACGGCGTTGACGGACATGTCGCCCGCCGAGGTGCACAACGAGATCAAAGTGTCCGAGATCCAGGGTCGCGGCGGCGCCGGGTTCCCTGCCGGCATCAAGTGGGGCTTCCTGCCGGAGGGCGTGTACCCCCGCTACGTCGTGGTCAACGGCGACGAGAGCGAGCCCGGCACGTACAAGGACCGGCTGCTGATGGAGCGCGATCCGCATCAGTTGATCGAGGGCATCGTGCTCACGTGCTACGCCGTCGACGCCGCGCAGGCGTTCCTCTACGTGCGTGGTGAGATGGCGCTCGCCCAGGAACATCTCGCCCAGGCGCTCAACGACGCCTACGCCAACAATCTGCTCGGCACGAACGTGCTCGGCAGCGACTTCTCTGTCGACATCACGCTCACGTGGGGCGCCGGCGCCTACATCGTGGGCGAGGAGACGGCGCTGATCGAGAGCCTCGAGGGCGAGCGCGGCATGCCGCGACTGAAGCCGCCGTACTTCCCTGCGGCAAAGGGTCTGTACATGCAACCGACCATCGTCAACAACGTCGAGACGCTCGCCAACGTGCCCCACATCGTCAACGACGGCGGCCAGAAGTTCCACGACATCGGCGCCCCGACGTCGACGGGAATGAGGATGTTCGCCGTCAGCGGGCACGTCAACCGCCCGGGCGTGTTCGAGGTGCCCAACGGCGTGACGACGTTCCGGATGCTGTTCGAGGCGCCGGAGTACTGCAACGGCGTGCGTGACGGAAAGCGGATCAAGGGCTTCATCCCCGGCGGCGCGTCGGCGCCGTGGTTCTTCGAGGAGCACCTCGACCTCCCACTCGACAAGCCGACGGTCGACAAGGCGGGCTCGATGCTCGGCTCGGGCGCGATCATCGTGATGGACGAGCACACGGACATGGTCGCCGCCTGCTGGCGCATCGTCCGCTTCTTCGCTCGCGAGAGCTGTGGCAAGTGCACGCCGTGCCGTGAGGGCACGACCTGGCTCGAGCGGATCCTCGCTCGCATCCTGTCGGGCGAAGGGCGTGCCGACGACCTCGAGACGTTGCTGTCGGTGAGCGGGAACATCAGCCCGGGCATCGCCTGGCCACCGAAGCAGACCACGATCTGCCCGCTCGGACCATCCGCTGTGAGCCCTATCGCCTCGGCGATCGGGCGTTGCCGCGACGAGTTCGAGCACTACATCGAACACGGCGCCCCGATGCCCGGCATCGAGCGCCCCGCCCTCCCGTTCCACCTGGCCGCCCATGTCTGACGACGACGAGCCCCAGGCGTCCGGCGCCGCCGCCGAGACACCCGCCGAGACAGCAGAGGGCCAAACCCCCGGCACCACCCCCGAAGACGCCACCCCCGACGACCGCGACGCAGCCGCAGACGACACCGCGCGCGACGAGGGAAGCGCCAGCGACGAGTCGCACGCGGCGCGAGGAGAAAGCGAAGCGGACGACGAGTCCGCCAGCAGTGAGGGAAGCGCCAGCGACGAGTCGCAGTCGAGCGAGCCGAAGGCGAGCGAGACCAGCAGTACGGTTGCCGAACCCGTTGTGAAAACGACGCTGACCGTCACGATCGACGGGGTGGCGTGCGAGGCGAAGCCCGGGCAGAAGGTGATCGACGCCGCCGAGGACGCCGGCACGTATGTGCCGCGCTTCTGCTACCACCGCCGCCTGACGCCGGTCGGCATGTGCCGGCAGTGCCTCGTGGAGATCGAGGGACCGCGTGGGCCGATGATGGTCGTCAGCTGCATGACCGATGTCGCCGACGGCCAGGTCGTGCGCACGGACACGCCGGAGATCAAGAAGGCGCAGGAGGGCGTGATCGAGTTTCTGCTCGCCAACCATCCCCTCGACTGCCCCGTGTGCGACAAGGGCGGCGAGTGTCCGCTGCAGGACCAGGCAATGAGCAACGGTCCGGGCGAGTCCCGTTACCTCGAGGAGAAGCGCCACTTCGAGAAGCCGATCCCGATCAGCGATCTGGTGCTGCTCGATCGTGAGCGTTGCATCCTCTGTGATCGCTGCACACGGTTCGCCGACGAGGTCGCCGGCGACAAGCTGATCCACTTCACGCATCGCGGCAACAACATGCAGGTGCAGACGTTCCCCGACGAGCCGTTCGCGTCGTACTTCTCCGGCAACACCGTGCAGATCTGCCCCGTCGGTGCGCTCACGGCGACGCCGTATCGCTTCAGGGCCCGGCCATGGGATCTCGAGGAGTCCGAGAGCACGTGCACGTCGTGCGCGGTCGGCTGCCGCACCGTCATCCAGTCGAGTCGTGATCGCGTCGTACGGACGCTCGGCGTCGATTCCGATGCGGTCAACTGGGGCTGGCTCTGCGATCGCGGGCGGTTCTCGTTCCAAGGTGTCGATGCCGACAACCGGCTTTCCGACCCGCTCGTGCGTGACGGCGACCAGCTCGTGCCGACGACGTGGGCGAACGCCTTTAACGTCGCCGCCGAGTTGCTCGACAGCGCGCTCGACGCCGGCGGCGGCGAGTCGATCGCCTTGCTCGGCGGGGCGCGGGGCACCAACGAGGACGCCTACGTCTGGGCGATGCTCGCCGACGCGCTCGGTGTGCCTCACCGTGATGCCCAGTCCGGCGACGGCCTTCCGCCCGAGCTGCTCGACCTCCCGCGGGCGACGATCAACGAGGCGGCCAACGCCGCGACCATCGTCGTCGTCGGGCCCGACCTCAAAGAAGAGCTGCCCGTGCTCTACCTCCGGTTACGTGACGCCGCGTTCCGGCGCAGGAGCCGCATCATCGAGATCTGCCCACGCTCAACCGGCCTCACCTCCTACGCGTGGAAGACGATCCGCGCCGAACCCGGCGCTGTCGACACGATCACCCGGGCGCTCGCCGCCGACGACATCCGCGAACAGCTGGCCGGTGGCGACGTCGTCGTCGTGGCGGGCCGCGCCAACCTGGCGGAGTCCGAGGCGGTCGCGGCGACGGCGATCAATGCTGTGCTCGCTGCCTGTCCAGGCGCCAAGGTGCTGCCCGCGCTGCGCCGCGGCAACGTCGTCGGCGCGATCCGGGCGGGCATCACGCCGGGCAAAGACGGTCTCGACGGGCTGGGCATCCTCGCCGCTGCCGCCGAGGGACGATTGGAGTGCCTCGTGCTCCTCGGCGCGGATCCGATGAGCGACTGCCCTGACGCCGACCTCGCCCGCCAGGCGCTCGCCGGTGCACGCCGCGTGATCTCGATCGACACGAACTTGTCGGCGTCGTCACAGCTCGCCGACGTCGTGCTCGCCGCCGCAGCGCACGGCGAGAAGCAGGGGACGACGACCAACATCGAGGGACGCGTGCAGACGGTGTCGAAGCGCGTCACTGCGCGTGGCACGTCGAGGCCGGACTGGATGATCGCCGTCGAGCTGCTCGGCCGCTTCGGTCTCGACGAGAAGGTGGCGAACTTCGATCGGGTCGACGACATCACCGACGCGATGGCCGCCGATCCGTCAGGGGCGCTCTCCGGCGTGACCATTGCCGCCCTCTCGAACAGTCGTGACGGCGTGCTCGCCCCTGCAGGTCCCGCCGTCGCCGAGCTCCCGTTGCGCGGCAACGCCTCGGTGGACGCCCGCAACAGCTACGACTACCGGCTCGTCGTGAGCCGCAAGTTGTACGACGCGGGTGTGGTGACGTCGTCGGCCCCCTCGCTGACCGCGCTCGCGCCTGGCAGCACGGCGCGTCTGCACCCACTCGACTTCGATCGCCTCGGCGTCGCTCGCGGGGCCGACGTACGAATCGTCGCCGCTCGCACGACCGTCGTGATCTCCGTGGAACCCGACGCCGAGGTCGCTCGCGGCACGGTGTGGGTGCCGTTCAACCAGGCGGGTGCCGACATCGCCGATGCCATCGACGCCACCGCCGCCGTCCACGACGTCCGGATCGAGGGGATCTGAGCCGTGACTGCGCTGCTCGGCATCGACCCGTTGCTCGTCGGCGACCTGACGTGGACGCCGCTGATCATCGTCGCGATCAAGATCCTCGTCGTCTTCACCGTCGGGCTCGTCGGGACGATGTTCATGGTGTGGTTCGAACGCAAGGTCATCGCCGGCATGCAGAACCGTGTCGGCCCCAACAAGGCGGGACCGTTCGGTCTGCTGCAGACGCTCGCAGACGGGATGAAGCTGATCTTCAAGGAGGGCTTCGTCCCCGATCGCGCCAACTCGCTGGTGTACCGGCTCGCTCCGTTCCTCGCGTTCGTCCCAGCGTTCCTCGTGTGGTCGGTGCTGCCGCTCGGCGGTGACTTCCGCGACGGCAAGGGCGGTGTCGTCACGTGGTTCGGTGAGGAGACGAGGGTGCAGCTCGCCGACCCACCGGTCGGCATCCTGCTCGTGCTGGCACTCTCGTCGATCGCCGTCTACGGCATCATGCTCGCCGGCTGGTCGAGTGGCTCGAAGTACCCGCTGCTCGGCTCGGTGCGGGCGACGGCCCAGATGGTGAGCTACGAGGCGGCGCTCGGGTTGTCGCTCGCCGCCGTGCTGTTGACGGCCGGGACGCTGTCGACGGCCGGCATCGTCGCCAGCCAGGAGGGCCTCAGTGAGTGGCATATCGTCGCCACGGGTGTGCTGCCGTTCGTGATCTTCATGATCGCCGCCACGGCCGAGCTCCACCGGCCGCCGTTCGACCTCGTCGAGGCCGAGCAAGAGCTCGTCGGCGGGTTCAACACCGAGTACTCGTCGTTCCGCTTCGCGCTGTTCTTCCTCGCCGAGTTCATGAACACGATCACGATGAGCGGCGTGATCGTCACCCTGTTCCTTGGCGGTCCTCAGCCCCCGGCTATCGGCGACTGGACGGCCGACATCCCGCTGATCAACAACGGCATCGAGGGCACGATCTGGTTCATCATCAAGCTCTTCATCTTCCTCTACGCCTACGTGTGGATGCGCGGCACGCTGCCGCGACTGCGCTACGACCAGCTCATGGACTTCGGTTGGAAGCTGCTGATCCCGATCTCGCTCGGCTGGTTCCTGCTGCTCGCTGCGCTGCGCGTCGGTGACCAGAACGACTGGAACACGGTCGCCGTGACGGTGGCCGTGCTGGCCGTCTTCGCCGTTTCGTACGCGCTGTTCCTCGCTGCGATCCGTGCCAGTCAACGCAACCGCGAGATGGAAGGGGCGAGCGTCTGATGGGCTACCTCGAGGGATTCGGCGTCACGTTGCGACAGCATCGCCTGTTCGGCGGCAAGCGCTACACGAAGGAGTACTCGGGCGGTCGCGTTGCGCGGCGCAAGGGCGACGCGGCGCCTGACGCCGACGGCGACGTCAAGGCTCCGAAGCCCGAGCGTCTGCACGGCCGTCACGTTCTCAACCGTTACGAGGACGGTATGGAGAAGTGCATCGGCTGCGAGCTGTGCGCCGGTGTCTGCCCCGCGAAGTGCATCTACGTGCGCGGCGCCGACAACGATCCCGAGAATCCGACGGCACCGGGCGAGCGCTTCGGTTACGTCTACGAGATCAACTACCTCCGCTGCATCCACTGCGACCTGTGTGTCGAGGCCTGTCCGACGGAGGCGATCACCGAGACGAAGCTGTTCGAGTTCTCGTTCACGAACCGTCAGGACGCGATCTACACGAAGACCGAGCTGCTCGTCGACGACGACGGCAAGGCGCAGCGCCTGCCATGGGAGGACTGGCGCGAGGGCGAGGACACCCACACCAGTGGCTGGGTGCGAGCGACGGCGCCCAGTGGCGACCCGCAGTTCGACGGCGTCGTCGGATGGAGCGGCGACCTCGGCTTCGGCGTCCGCGCCGGCGAGGGCACGCAGTCCGAGCGCGACAAGGACGCCACCGGCGCCAGCGCGTCGGGCGTCCGTCTCGTGTCACGCGCGGAAGGCTTCACCGGCGCCGAGCACACCCCACGCTCCAACGTCGACCCCACCCAAACAGGCCGCGCCGACCACGAGACCGCTGCCGACCCGGATGCGATCGATGACTCCATCGAGACGGCGAGCGAGCATGACACCCCGGGGCGTGAAGCTTCGGCCGGTGAACATGTGAACGGGTCTGGCGCACCCGGCGAGGGAAGCGCCAGCGACGAGACGGACGCGAGCGCAGGCGGAGCCGGAGCGAGCCACTAGCGATGCAGCTCGTTGTCTTCATCGTCGCCGCGGTCATGGTGATCGGCGGTGCGCTCGGCGTCGTGGCGATGCGCAACCCGGTGCATGCCGCGCTCAGCCTCGTGCTGACCTTGTTCGGGGTCGCCGTGCACTTCGTCTCGATGGAGGCGCACTTCCTCGCCGCCGTGCAGGTCATCGTGTACGCCGGCGCGATCGTCGTGCTGTTCCTGTTCGTGCTGATGCTGCTCGGCGTCGACAAGGCCGAGAACCTGCGCGTCGAGCCGCTCCCGGTCCAGCGTCCGCTCGCCGCGATCATGGGCCTCGCGCTCGTCGGGCTCGTCGTGGCGGCAGTCGTCGACACGCGTGAGACGACACCTGCCGGGCTCGGCAGCGGCATCGACATCGCGACGGCAGGCGTCGTCGACGGTGAGGGCGGCCACGACGCCAACATCCGCCAGCTCGCCGACAGCTTGTTCAGCGACTACGTGTTCGCCTTCGAGTTGACGTCGGTGCTGCTGATCGTCGCGGTCGCCGGCACGGTGCTGATGACCCGCAAACTGCGTGAGCCCGCCGACGACGAGAGTGGCGAGTGACTGCCGCCAGCCTCGCCGTGCCCACCTCGACGTACTACCTCGTGCTGTCGGCGGTGCTGTTCGGCATCGGCGCCATCGGGGTACTCGTGCGCCGCAACCCGCTCGTGCTGTTCATGTGCATCGAGCTGATGCTCAACGCCGTCAACCTCACGTTCGTCGCCTTCGCCGACCGACTCGGCGACATCAACGGCCAAACGGCCGTGTTCTTCGTGCTCGTGGTCGCCGCCGCCGAGGTGGTGGTCGGCCTCGGCATCGTCGTGTCGATCATCCGCCGACGACCCGGCGCCACCGCCGACGACCTGTCCGAGATGAAGGGCTAGCGGGTGCTCGACGTCATCTGGTTGATTCCGGCGTTTCCTCTGGCGGGGTTCGTGCTGATCCTGCTGTTCGGGCGGCGATTGGGTGAGCCGCGCGCCGGCTACCTGGCGACGACGATGATGGTGGCGAGC
>JALZNU010000284.1 GCA_030857495.1 Actinomycetota bacterium
CGCTCGATCTCGCCGAGCGGCTGGCCGCCGCGTCGGACGCCGGCCGGGTCGACCTCGGCGACCTCGGACGCCGAGCACGCCGCCTGCTCGAGTCGACCACTGCGCCACCGAGCCACGGCGCGTGACGGCCCAGCGGCACATCGACCCATCAGCGGCGTGACGACCCGCGCGCCCGGGTGTCGTTCGTGTCCGGGTCGATCGTCTCGTCGACGATCCATCGGAGGTATGCGGGGTGCCCGCCGACGAGCGGGAGGGCGATGACGCACGGCACGTGGTCGGGGTGCTCGGAGTCGGCGAGGGCGACGATGGCCGGCACGAGACTCGCCCGGGTGTGGACGGCGGCGCGGAACTGAGGGTCGTCGTGCACGGCGCCGTCCCAGCGGTAGATCGCCCGGATGCCGACGTGAGTGTGCACGCACGCCGCCAGCCGCTGGTCGACGAGCCGCCGCGCAAACGAGTTGAGCCAATCCCCGTCCTCCGCCGTGATGACGACCTCGCAACAGCCGTGAGTGGTGTCGTCCCCGCCGCGGAGTGGCCGTCCCGGTGCAGGCACCGTCATCCCCACACGAGGTTCGCTGGATCGAGGTGCGGCTCGCCATCGAAGCGGTAGGCGGCGAGGTCGCCGTCCGCAGCGACACTGAAGTCGAGACAGGTAGCCATCGGGTTCACCGGCTCGGCCGTGTCCCGTCGCCACCAGTAGTGGCCGAACAGGACCGGCACGGGCCCGGAATAGGGACTCACCGTCGCTGCGAGCGCCCGGTCGGGCAGCTCGACGACCGGCACGTCACCGCGGCGGCCGTCGTGGAGCACCGTTCCCGGCGGGATCAGTGCAGCCCGTCGCAGCGTGTTGGCAGACGAGTCCCACCAGCGCAGTCGCGCCGCCGTGCGCCGGTGCCCTCCCTGGTCGCGATACCAGATGCCGTCGAGATCGACCTCTGGACCCTTCAGCACGATCTCGACCGCCTCGTGCAGATCCGTGCCCTGCGTCGTCGCCGCCTCGATCGTCGATGGCGAGAGCGTGTGGTCCTCATCGAGTGCGCCGGCGAGCAGCTCGACGTGACGGGAGCTCCAACAGGCGTGCACCACCCGCAACCCGTCGAGCTCAAGCCACATCGGGGTCTCGCAGAACCACGTCATCAGTTCGCGGTGCAACGCCGTCCCGAAGCCGACCTCGTCGAGGAACGCTCGGTGCTGTCGCAGGTTCTTGTCCGTGTGCGGCCGCCCGTAGGTGCCGTCCTCTCGCGCAAGACCGAAGGCGACGGCGTTGAACTCGTGGTTGCCGAGCACCATCTGTGCCGATCCGGCGTCGACCATCCGGCGGACCACGTCGACCGTCCGGCGCTGCTGTGGATGCCGGTCGATCAGGTCGCCGACGAACACCGCCCGACGGCCACGATGGCGGTACGCCCCGTCGCGCTCGCGGTACCCGAGCGAGCGCAGCAGCGCCTCGAGGCGGTCGGCGTGACCGTGCACGTCGCCGACCACGTCGTATCCCGTCACCGCACCATCTTGGTTCGGCCGCGCCGCCCAACAGCTCCTCAGGGCCGTCAGCCGCCGGCGGAGTTGACGCCGTCCTCAGGCGTCGCCGTGGCGGTCTCGGTGACCGTTGCCGATCCGGGCAGGATCTTGCGGTCGACGGTGATGGTGACGGTCACTCTCACCTCGTCGCCGGACACGCTCACGCTCCCGGCCAGACCTTCTGCTGAGAGGGACGAGCGGCCGCGCCGGATGGCGAGCGAGGGGTCGAGGCGATCGGCGAACGACTCGGCCTGTTCGTACTGGACCGCCGCCCGCGCGGCCGCCGATGCAGCGCCCTGGGCGTCTCGACGGGCTTCGAGCTGACGGCCGCCGTCGAGTACGAGCCCTGCAGCGAATACGAGCGCCGGCACGAGGATCACGACCACGAGCGAGATCGTCCCGCTTCCGCGTTCACCGCGAAGGCGGGTACGTCGGCAAGGGTGGTGCGCGACCAGCCGGCCCTTGGCGTCCAACGGGCGACCAGCTTCGTTCGAGCGGATCACAGGCACGATCCCCAACGCCGCATGACGTGGTCGTTGCATCGTTCTCCTCACGCAGTTTCCGTCCCGCGAGCACCGGCGACGATAACAGACGGTCCTGCAGCCGGATGTCGTCGGCAACGAGGAGGCGCTCGCTCGCAGCGCATCCGTCGATCTGGCGGTACAAGGTCGCCCGATCGGACGTATCGCCACCCGCTCTCTCCCACCACATGAGGAGTCCGAGCTGGCGCGACACGGAAACGCAAATGTGAGCTCACTCGCCATGAGGGAGAACGACTCGAACAGCACACGATCGTGGATCGCGTTGGAGACTTCGGCGCGGATGCGACCTTGCCTGCACTACGGGTGAACGCCAGTTCCACGAGCCGGGAGATGTCGCACCCTGTCGTCAAGCTCCACACGAGGTCGGCGCTGCGCCGGCTCAACGGTACGCAGCCACGAAGGAGCTGGATCATGAGGGTGTTGGTGTCGACGAAGGAACAACAGGGGAGCGTTGCGGGCGACTACCAGTGGACGGTCGACGGCGAATTGGTTGCCGTCGGTTCACTGCACTGCGACTGTCCCGACTGCGGATGCCGGCGCGGCTTTCCGGGACTCGCAAGCTCGAAGGCCACGACCACGGCGCTCGTCGTCGAGCGGCCGCAGCTCACGATGGACGATCTCCGCATCTGCGTCGCCGGCTGGCTGGAACGCGACGGCTGGTTTCGCCACCTCCACGACCACGAGGAGCGGGAGGACATGACCGAGGAGTTCGCCGACGAGATCGTGCACGTGTGCTCCGACTTCTTGCCCGGCACGGTCCTCAGCCGCGATGGCAACGTCGTGTTCGCCCGATCGGCGAAGGCTGCCTGACCGGACCCTGCTCCGGGATCGCGCTCATGACGGGCGCGATCACGATGAGCGGTCGCTACTTCTTGCGCAGCACGTTGCGACGCTGCTGGAACTCGGTCTCGTCGATCTCGCCGCGGGCGTAACGCTCGCCGAGCACGGCCATGCCGGCACCACGTGGACCCGACCGGCGGCGAACCGCGAAGAACACGATGGTTCCGATCACGACGAACCAGAGCAGTGGAAAGATCGGCCACCAGCCTGGGCGGTCCCACCCGTCGGGATGGTGCGTGGCGACGTGGCCGGCAACCTCCTTGGCGAGCATGGTCA
>JALZNU010000285.1 GCA_030857495.1 Actinomycetota bacterium
CGGTACTCGATGTCCTCGCTCGCGAAGCGGATCGTCCCGCGCACGGCACCGAAGAAGCGCAGCGCCTCCTCGACGGCGCGAGGAGCGAGCTCGGGGTGTTCGGCGAGCAGCGTCCACTGATCAGGGTGGTCGCAGAACACGGCGAGCGCGCAGCCGAGTTGGTTGCGGGTCGTGTCGGTGCCGGCGATGATGACGGCCTCGACCATCATCGTCAGCTCCTCGGTGGACAGGCGATCGCCTTCCTCCTCGGCGGCGATCAGCTCGGTGATCAGGTCGTCCGCGGGCTTCGAACGGCGATCGGCGATCAGGGTGAGCGTGTACTCGTCGAGCTCGTCGCTGGCGGCCATGACGACGTCGAGCACATCGGGCAGGTTCGTGTCGAACACCTTGAGGATGTCGCCCGCGAGCCGTGAGAACAGCTGCCAATCCCGGGGTGGGGCGCCCAGCAGTTCGCAGATGATGGGGATCGGGTACGGGTCGCAGATCTCGGCGACGGCGTCGCACCGCCCGCCGTCGCCGACATCATCGACGAGGCCGTCGATGACCCCGCGCATGAAGGGACGGAGGCGGTCCGCTGATCGAGGCGAGAACGCCTTGCCGACGAGGCGGCGTAGCCGGACGTGCTCGTCACCCTCGGCCGACAGGATCGACGTGCGCCGCCTCGCCCGGAACGTGGGATCGGTGACGCCCATCAGGTCGGGGATCATCGACGTGGCGGAGTGCCAGCGCTTGTCGCGCAGCACGGCGACGACATCGTCGTACTGGAGCACCATGTAGCCGAATGTCGAACGGGCGAGCCAGTGCTCTTCGGCGAGGGCATCGGCCCGCTCGTTGCGCTCGTCGATCGAGAGCTCGAGACGGGGCTCGACCATCGGCAGATCGAGCTCGCCGACGTCGATGACCGCTGTGTTCGCCGCACTGTTCACGAGCCGATCGTAGGTGCCAGGCGGCCCAGACGCCGTGTGCGGGCGACCGGTCGCGTACCGGATTCGTTTGTCTGACCGAGTTCGACGGGTGCTGGGTCACCCGAGCAGAGAGCCCGTCGCGGCGTCGTAGAGCAGGGCTCGGCGAGCGTCCGGCGCGAGGCCCACGCGGTCGCCGGGCTGCGGCTCGTCTCCCTCCGGCACCGTCGCCCGCAGCTGCACGCCGCCGATCTCGACGGTCACGAGGAACTGGGTTCCGAGGTTCTCCGTGACGGTCACGGTGCCTTCGAGACCATCGCCCGGTCCGGTGACGTCGACGTACTCGGGCCGGATCCCGTAGACCACGCCGGCGGCTTCGACATCGCCTTCTGCGACAGGCAGCGTCGATGCGGCCACCGGCAGCACGCCGCCTTCGAACGCGACACCGTCGGAGCTCGCGGTGCCAGGGACGAGGTTCATCGGCGTCGAACCGATGAAGCCGGCGACGAACAAGTTCGCCGGGTGATGGAAGAGATCGGACGGCGTCCCCACCTGGCGGATCTCGCCGAGCTCCATCACCGCCATCCGATCGGCGAGCGCCAACGCCTCGCTCTGGTCGTGCGTCACGAACACGGCCGTCGTGGCGAGGTCGTGCTGCAACTGCTTGAGAAAGCCGCGCGCCTCGAGGCGGAGACGGGCGTCGAGGTTCGACAGCGGCTCGTCGAACAGGAACGCGTCGGGGCGGCAGGCGATCGCTCTCGCCAACGCGACGCGCTGCTGCTGGCCGCCCGACAGCTGGCCCGGCCGGCGCTCCATCAGCTCGTCGAGCGAGAGGCTCGCCCCGGCGGCATCGGCTTCGTCGCTGCGTTGCTGCTTGGCGACCTTCTTCACCTTCAGCGGGTAGGCGATGTTCTCGCGCACCGTCATGTGTGGGTAGAGCGCGTAGTCCTGGAACACCATCGCCACGTTGCGGTCACCGGGCGACAGGTCCGTGACGTCACGGTCGCCGATCCGGATGTGACCCGACGTCGCCGGCTCGAGCCCTGCGATAGTTCGCAACAGCGTGGTCTTGCCGCAACCCGACGGACCGAGCAGGGCGAAGAACTCGCCGTCCTCGATCGTCAGATCGAGGGCGTTCAAGGCAGTGACGCCGCCGGCGAACTCCTTGGTGATCCCGGCGATCTCGATACCAGGCATCAGCGCTTGATCCCTCCGTGGAAGCGAAAGCCGTAGCGGCGGTTGACGAAGATGTAGAGCACGAGGATCGGAATCGTGTACAGCAGCGAGAAGGCCGAGATCAATCGCAGGTTCGGTTGACCACCCTCGGTGTAGAAGCTGTACATCAGCACCGCCGCCGGTGACTTCGACGGAGTCCGCAGCAGGATGAACGGCAGCAGGAAGTTCCCCCACACCTGGACCGCCGTCCACACGGCAATGACGGCGAGCCCGGGCCGGACGACGGGGTAGACGACGTCGCGAAGGGCCTGGAACGTCGAGGCGCCGAACACACGTGCCGACTCTTCGTAGCTGCGGGGGACGGAGTCGGTGAAGTCCTTGAGGATGAAGATCGACGCCGGCAGCATGCCGCCCGCCAGCGCCAGCGTGACACCGGAGAACGAGTCGATGAGGTTGAGGCCGAAAATCAGCAGGTAGAGCGGCACGATCGCCGCTGCCCCCGTGATCACCGACGACAACAGCAGCAGCATGTACAGGAACAGGTTGCGACCCGGGAAGTGGATGCGGCTGAGGACATAGGCAGCCGGCGCACCGATGAGCAGGACGAGCCCGACGACGCCGCCGACGAGCAGCAGCGAGTTGCCGAGCGACCGCAGCACTTGCGGGTTGTCGAAGAGGTCGCTGAAGTTGGCGAGCGTCGGTGGTCTCGGCACGGCGGCGGAGAGACTCGGTGATTCGTCGAACGGGGCGAAAAGCAGCCACACGAGCGGCAGCGCGAAGAATGCCCCGACGAGCGAGGCGAAGGCGGCGAACAGCACCCGGTGGACGAACGGCTTCACGTCTGGCTCCGTCCGGCTCGGAGGTAGCCGAGTGCAAGGACGAGGTTGATGGCGAGCATGATCGCCGAGATCGCCGCGCCGTATCCGATCTCGGAGAAGCGGATCGCCTCTCGATAGATGTACACGGGGAGCACCTCGGTTGCGTCCCCTGGTCCGCCGCCCGTGAGCAAGAACGGGCCGAAGTCGTTGAACGTCCACAGGCTGATCAGCAGCAGATTCGTGAGGATGTAGCCCTTGATCGAGGGCAGCACCACGC